>JAIRTK010000408.1 GCA_031254955.1 Opitutaceae bacterium | reverse complement strand
AGTTTGCAAGCGCGGCTTCGCCGCGACAGTTTGCCCGGGGTGCCGCGCGCTCCATGTCTCCAAACCGGGCGGCGTCGCTTTAGTATCGTTTTGGGTGAGAAAGAACATGAGGTTACGCGGAGCCGGTAGGGAGGCCTCTCCGAGGCCTCCGTCGGACGGAGAGGGCGGTTTGGATTTCATGGGGAAATCGGAGCGTGGTTGCGGCGGCGAGCCAGTCCACGCTGTTGCCTGCCTCCACTTTTGAATTTCATGGGGAAATCGAAGCGTTTTCGCGGAGGCCTCGGAGAGGCCTCCCTACCGGCGCTCCCGCGCCAGACCGCTTGCGTCAGACCGCTTCGCCAGTCCGCTTGCGTCAGACCGCTTGCGTCAGACCTTCCGTGCCAGGTCGCTTGCGGTTGCGACACCATAAACCGAAAAGGTCTTAGCCGGGCGGGGTGTAGTTTTTCGGGCCGCCCCAGCGCAGCCATTGGCGGCGGGCCATGCGGATGCCGAGCAGCGAGAGCGCGGCGAGCACAGCGAGGATGAGGTAAACGAGCCGGTAGGGGCCGACGACAAGCTCGCCGGCGAAGGGCACGGGCAGGCTGCCTTGGAAATCCCGCAACGCGTCGAGCAGCACGCCGGTGCCGGGGCCGATGACGAGCGCGATCACCACGGCTTGAAGCATCGAGTTGGCCGAGCTGAACTGCCCCATGCGGTCGGCTGGAAACATGTGTTGCGCGAGCACGATTTGCGCGAGCATGAGCATCGGGAACACCGCGCCGATGACCAGCGAGCTGACGAAGAAGCCCGCCTCGCCGGTGACAAACAGGAACGAGCCGCCCAGCGCGACCAGAAACACCCACAACAGGATGGTCATCACGCGAATCGGCCCCCAGCGGTCGATGAGCCAGCCGAGCGGCAGCGCGAAGGGCAGCCACGCGAACGCGCCCCACGAGCTGAGCTTGCCGATGCGGTCAAGCTCCAGCCCAAGCTCGCGCTGCGGGAAGAGCACCAGAAACGCCTGCACCGGCACCGTCGCGTAAAGCATCATGCGCGCGAGATACGTCCAGAGGTAAACCGACTTCCCGTAGGACTCGGTGACGAAGGTTTTCGCCGACTCGATCCAGCGCGGCCCGCCGCCGGCGGCGTGGGCGGCGCCCGCCGGCTCCGGGTAGCGGCCCTCGCGCACGAAGAAACACATCGCCGCGAAGCTGCCCGCGTAGAACAACGCCACGCCGGTGAAAATCTGCCAGGTGTGCGTGAGCGCCATGCCCAGCAGCCAGTAGTTGATGATGAACGTGCCGATCGACCCGAACACGCGGAACAACGCCAGAAAACGCCCCAGAAACGCCGCCGGCACCACGTCGCGGAACAGATAAAAATAAATCGACGCCGTGACGAGGTGGAACACCTGATAGAGCGCCACGAGCAACGCGTAAACCGCGATGACCGGCGAGGTCAGGGGCAGGGCCTCCAGCACGCGCCGCGCCGCGGGGAAGCCGAGCAGCCATTCCGAAATCGCGGGCGCGTGCGGCGTGAGCACGAGGAAGAACGCGGCGAACGGCATCGCGGCCACGAGGTAGGGGATGCGCCGGCCCCAGCGCGTGCGCGTGCGGTCGGAGCGGAAACTGACCACGGGGCCGATGGCGAAGTTCAGGATCGCCGCGATGGAGCTGATGATGATCGTGATCTCCCGGTCCGCCGCGCCGTGGCCCTTGAGGATCACGGGCAGCAGGCGCGGCTCAAGCTGGTCAACGAGCACAAAGGCGATGTCGCCCAGCAGCAGCCAGAAAAACACGACGCACAGGCCCAGCCGGGTGTAGCTGAGCGTGCCGACGGTGTGCCTGGCCGGGGCGGCGGGCGCGGTGGTGGCGGTGGCGGCGGGGGAGGTCATCACGGATGGGAGGCGGTTTTGGCGGGCACGAGGGTGATTTCGACGGGCAGCCCGTCGCGGCAGGCAAACTCAAGCGCCGTCACCCCGGCGCGGGGCGCGGGGAGCGGGCGCACGCGCGGGTCGGGCCGCTCGGGGACAAACACGCCCCCAAGCGTGACGCGCACGGCGGACGGCGCGCCCGGCGAGCGAATCCACGCGCGCGAGTAGATGCTGACCTCGCGCTGCGAGCCGTCGGCGGCGCGCTGGTCCGGCTCCTCGCCTTCGTAAAGGTGAAGGTCGGGGTCGCACACGCTGAGGACGACGCGCCCGCCGGCGCCGGTGTCGTCGCGCAGCATGACGAGCGCCGGGCGGTCCACCTCGGCGATTTCGAGGCCGGTGCCGGCGACAGGCTCGAAGCACACGGCGGCGAGGATGCCGGTGCCGCGGTCGCGCACGATGTGCGCGGTGTCGTCGCGGCGGAGGATGGCGAAGGGCGCGCCGGCGGCGCTTTGCAGCGCGCGGGCAAACGCCTTCTCGCGCACGGGCGAGGGGTGCACGAGCACGGCCCAGGCGTAGCCGGCGTTTTCCGGCGCGGCGCCGTGGTCGAGCCACGCGAGCGCGAAATCGCCCTCGGTGTCCTTCGTGTCGTCCTGGCTGCGGGAGCGTTGCGCGGACTTGGTGACGCGCAGGCCGGCGACGCTTTCGCCGAGGACGAAGTGGACGTTGCCGGCGGCGTCCCGCAGGCGGGTGAAGGGCGCGGCGGCGCGGTCGCTGCCGGCGGCGGGTGCCGTGCTCGACTTTGTGTCGGGCCGGGTTTGGCAGTCGCGGCCTGACACAAGCTCAGGCCCTGCGGCGGCGGCGGGGAAGCCGGCGAGCGCGGGGCGCCCGTCGATGGACAGCGGCGCGGCGCGGCGGGCGGGCGCGAGGCGGTGTTGGAAAAGCGTGGTGCGCGTGTCGTGCGCGGCGTCGGTGTTGGTGATGCCGGAGCCGAGCAGGATGAGGCGGTCATCGAAAAAAAACACGGACTTGCGCGCGCGGTGGCTGCCATCATATTTGGCATGTTCGTGCAATTTTATCGCAAAAACGCCATTGCGCCCTTCGAGGCTGGAGCCGCCGGCGAACGCCTCGTCGCTCAGGAGCATTTCCTCGTAGCCGCTGTGAAGGTCCACGTTGAGCACGCGGTCGCGCAGCGCGTCGAAAGGCAGGTGGATGGCGGTCGTGCCGGGCCAGCAATTCCAGTCCCACCCGTCCTGCGCGTAGCCGCTGCCGAACGGGTCCTCCGGGGAGCCGCCCGCGAGGATTTCGACGTGCCCGTAGGCGAGGTAGCGTCCGAACAGGTTCGCGCCGGGGTAAATCTCGGCGCCCCAAAGATAGCGGCTGAAGCCGCGCGCGGTGGCGAGCCACCCGGCGCGGCGGTGCGCGGACAGGGTGGCGTGGCTGAGCGTGAGGTGCCCCTCGGGCGCGGCCTCGGGCGCGGCGCGGCGGAGGGCGCCCAGGTCGATGCCCGCGGGGGCGCGCGTCCCGCCGCCGGCGGCCTCGTCGAGGCGCCTCCACGCGGCGAGCATGGCGGTGTCCACGGCGGCGCGCCCGTCGGGCGTGCCCGCGAGCGCGAGCAGGAGAAACGGCGCCGGGTCGAGCTTGAATTTTCCCGTCGGGTGGCGCCCGGAAAGGCTGAGCGGCCAGTGCAGGACGTTGCTGTGGAAACGCAGGTTGAGCGCCGCGCGCCGCAGGCTGGCGTGCCCGGCCTCGGGGACGCGCAGCGGGGTGTTGCCGAAGACCCACAACGCCTCGGCGGCGCCTTGGATGCCGCCGACCGCGTAGGCGGGATAATGGTTGCAATGGTGCATGACGCAGCCGTCGGGCGCGATGCCGCCGGCGATGCCGTCCGCCGGCTCCAGCGCGCGCCCGAGCCAGCGCGAGGTGGCGGCGAGCCAGCGCGCGCGCGGCTCCCCGTCGTCGAGCATGAGGCACGCGGCGAGTTGTCCGGGGAGGATGGTGTTGAACGTGTCGATGCTCTCGCCGTTCACGTCGCCGGGCGGTGTGCACGCGCGGCCCGCGCCGCTGAACCACGCCATGTCGCGCTGCGCGGCGGCGAGGCGCCCGGTCTCGCGCAACGCGTCGCGCATCAGATAAAGCGCGGTGTAATACGGGCGCATCGTGTAGCCGAGATGGTGCACGGCGCCCTGCGCGCTGCCGTGCTGCCAGCCTTGGTCGCGCAGGTGGTCGAGGCAGTCGAAAAACAGGCCGCGCGTCGCGTCGTCCGCGCCGGGCGCGCGGCAGGCGAGCGCGAGATCGAGCAGGAGCCGGTTGAAGGCGCCCAGCGAGGCTTGCGGCGACGAGCACTCGCGAAACTCCGGCGAGTCCTCCGGGTAGGCGTCCTGCTCGTGCGGATAGCAGACGGGCCGCCCGGTCGTGCCGCCGCCCGGCGCGCGGCGGATGCGCCACGCGGCGAAACGCTCGCGGAGTTGCTTCAACTGGCCTCGGGAAATTTTTGTCCGGGACGGCGCGGGCAGAAGGCTCGCGTAACGGGCGTCGATGGCCCGCGCGGCCTCAAACGCGCCGGCGGGCGGCGGAAGCTCCGGCGGCGCCTGGCGGTCGAAGCGGAGCAACGCGCTCCAGTGATCGTTGGCCTGGGTCTCGATGGCGGTGTTCACGAACGGCGCCTGCTCGTCGCGCGTGGGATGCCGCGCGTCCACCGGATGCGAAAAGACCAGCGAGTCGAGGAACAACGCGCCGCCGCCGGCGTCCGGCGCGACGATGCGCACGGTGTCCATGTCCGCGCGCGGCGCGCCGCGCATGTCGCGCGCGTAGGCGACCCAGCAGGTGCGCCAGCCGGCGAACCCAAGCCCGAACTCGAACCAGCAATCGCGCTCAAACCCCTCCGCGCCGCCGCGCCCAAACTCAAAACGCAGCCGCCCGCCGGGAAGCGCCTCGGGATTCCAAACCCAGACGGAAAACGTGGACAGCTTGTTGTCCGCCGGCTCCGGCGCGACCGGCTCGAAACCGAGGCCGCCGGCGCGGTGAAACGCGAGCGCCTCGCCCCCGCGCCAGTCCCAGCGCAGGCTTTGCCTGCCGTATTTCGCGCGCTCCGGAGTCGCGCGGGCGCGCTCCGCGTCCTCCGCCAGCAACGCGACCCCCTCCGGCAGCCGCGCCTCCTCGAAGGAAAGCACCCCGCCGCCCGCCCCCCGCGCCGCCCCCGGCAACCCGGCCAGCAAAAACAACCCCGCCGCGACGAGGACGGCGCGGCGGGCGCGGACGGAAAAAAGATGGGCACGGAAAGGAGACGTCATGGCGCTAAGTGTCGCGGACTTGGTTGGGTCCGGCCCCAATATCGTGATAACCCGGCCCAAGTCAATATCAAAAATGTTAAAAAGATTTTTCTATTGACAAAAGCGATTATTCCTCTCATTGTCTCTCCCATCGCACCATGAACTCCCAGACCTTGCTTATCCTCGCCGCCGGAATGGGCAGCCGCTATGGCGGCCTCAAGCAAATCGACCCCGTCGGCCCCTCGCAAGAAACCGTGCTCGATTATTCAGTTTTTGACGCGCTGCGCTCCGGTTTCAAAAAAATTGTTTTTGTCATACGCCGCGACTTCGAGACGGAATTTCGCGAAAAGACGGGCCGCCGCTTCGAGAAACGCGCCGACGTGCGCTACGTCTTCCAAGACCTCGACCGGCTGCCCGGCGGCGCCCGCGCCCCGAAAAGCCGCGTGAAACCCTGGGGCACCGGCCACGCCGTCTGGTGCGCGGCGGGCGAACTCGCGCAACCCTTCGCCGTCATCAACGCCGACGACTACTCCGGCGCCGACTCGTTCCGGCGGCTCGGCGCGTTTCTCGCGACGGCGGACGCCGCCGCCTCGCCCGCGCCGTGCTGCATGGCCGGCTTCCGGCTCGACCGCACGCTCTCGGAGCACGGCGCGGTCTCCCGCGGTATTTGCTCCGTGGATACGGACGGACGCCTCGCGGGAATCGAGGAGTGCGTCGCCATCGAACGCGCGCCCGGCGGCGGCGCGCTCCAGAAAGACGCCGCCGGCGGCGTGCGCGTGTTCACCGGCGCCGAGATCGCCTCGATGAACTGCTGGGGCTTCACGCCGCCCGTCCTCCCCGCGCTGGAGCGCGAGCTGGTCCGCTTCCTCGACGCGCGCGGCGCGGAGCCGAAAGCCGAGTTTTACCTGCCCGCCGCGGTCGCCGCCATGATTGGGCGGCGCGAGGCCGACGTGCGCGTGCTGCCCACCGAAGGCTCGTGGTTCGGCATCACCTACCGCGACGACCGCCCGCGCGTCGTCGCGGCGCTGCGCGACCTCGTGCGCGCCGGCGTTTACCCGGAGCGACTCTGGGCCTGAGCGCCCGCCCGCCGGACTCCAACCCGAGACCCTTTCCCATGAACCCGGACCATCCCGCCCAGCCCCCCGCCCCGCCCGTCGATCTCGCCGCCATCGCGCGCGGCTTCGCGCTGCACGGCCAGTGCCTCGGAGGCCGGCCCCACGGCAACGGCCACATCAACGACACCTACGCGGTCGCCTTCGACCAAGCCGGCGCGCCCGTGCGCTACATCTTCCAACGCGTGAACAACCGCGTCTTCAAGGACGTGCCCGCGCTCATGGACAACATCAGCCGCGTCACCGCCCGCGCCGCCGGACGCGCGGCGGAACTCGGCGGCGACGACGCCTCGCGCCGCGCGCTCACGCTGGTGCCCGCGCGCGACGGACGCCCCTATCTTGTCGATGAGCACGGCGCGTTCTGGCGCTGCTACCTCTTCATCGAAAAAGCGCGCACCTACGACATCGTCGAAACCCCCGCGCACGCCCGCGAAGCCGCGCGCGCCTTCGGGGATTTCCAACGCCTGCTCACCGGCCTGCCCGGCGCGCGCCTCCACGAGACCATCCCCGACTTCCACAACACCCGCCGCCGCTACGAAAACCTCCTGCGCGCCATCGACGCCGACCCCCTCAACCGCGCCGCCGCCGTGCGCGACGAAATCGCCTTCGCGAAACACAACGAAAACCTGGTGGACGTGCTCGCGAAACTCCACGCCGCCGGCGAGGCCCCCGAACGAGTCACGCACAACGACACCAAATTCAACAACGTCATGCTCGACGACGCCACGCACACCGGCGTCTGCGTGATCGACCTCGACACCGTCATGCCCGGCCTCGCGCTCCACGACTTCGGCGACATGGTGCGCTCCGCCACCAACGCAGCCGCCGAGGACGAACCCGACCTCTCCAAAGTCTCGATGCGCATGCCCGTTTACGAAGGACTGGTCGCCGGCTACCTGGCCGCCGCCGGCGATTTCCTCACCGAGGCGGAACGCGCCCACCTCGCCTTCTCGGGCCGCCTCATCACCTTTGAAATCGGCCTGCGCTTCCTCACCGACCACATCGAAGGCGACGTGTATTTCAAAACCCGGCGCCCCGGCCACAACCTCGACCGGGCGCGCAACCAGTTCGCGCTCGTGCGCGACATCGACGCGCGGCAGTCGGCCATGGAGGCCGTGGCCGCCCGCCTCTTCCAAGAACGCTCCACGCCCGCTCCCATCCCATGAAAAAAATCCTCATCACCGGCGGCTGCGGCTTCATCGGCAGCCACCTCGCGGAAAAACTCCAGCACGACGCCGAAGTGCTCGTGCTCGACAACCTGCGCACGGGCCGCCTGCGCAACCTCGACGGCATCCGCGCGCGCTGCATCCGCGGCTCGATCCTCGACCGCGCGCTGCTGCGCGAGACCCTGCGCGGCGTAAGACACGTTTACCACCTCGCGGCCATGATCAGCGTGCCCGAATCCGTCGGCGACCCGCGCGGCTGCGTGGAACTCAACGTCAACGGCCTGCTCAACGTCCTGGAGGAATCCGCCGCCGCCGGCGTGGAAAAACTCTTCTTCGCCTCCTCCGCCGCCATCTATGGCGACAACCCCGCCGTGCCGAAAGTCGAGACCATGCTCCCCGAACCGCGCAGCCCCTACGCCATCACCAAACTCGACGGCGAATACTACTGCCGCCAGTTCGCCGCGGACGGACGGCTCGACACCGTGGCGCTGCGCTTCTTCAACGTCTTCGGCCCCCGCCAGGACCCCAAAAGCGCCTACGCCGCCGCCGTGCCCGTGTTTATGCAAAAAGCCCTCGCCGGCGAGCCGCTCGTCATTTACGGCGACGGCGGCCAGACCCGCGACTTCATCCACGTGCACGACCTCGCCGCCGCCTGCATCCACGTCATGAACACCCCCGGCCTCACCGGCGTGCTCAACGCCGGCTACGGCGGCCAGCTCACCGTGCTCGACCTCGCCCGCCGCATCATCGCGCTGGCCGGCTCGCGCTCCGAAATCCACCACGCCCCCCCCCGCCCCGGCGACGTGCGCCACTCCCGCGCCGACACCGGCGCGCTCCGCGCCACCGGCTTCGTCCCCCAAACCGGCCTCGCCGCCGGCCTGGCCTCCACGCTCGACTCCTTCAAAGCCCAAACCGCCGCCCCCGCCCAACCGTGAACCCTCCAGCCGCCACCATGCACCACACCACCGAAAACCAGCAGCGCGAACGCGTGCGCATCCACGTCCACGACACCGCCGACGACGCCTCGCGCGCCCTCGCGCGCGAAATCGCCGCCTTGATCCGCGACCGCGCCGCCGCCGGACGCCCCGCCGTGCTCGGCCTCGCCACCGGCTCCACGCCCGTCCGCCTCTACCGCGAATTGATCAGGATGCACCGCGAAGAAGGCCTCGGCTTCGGCAACGTCGTCACCTTCAACCTCGACGAATATTACGGCCTCCCCCGCACGCACGCCGAAAGCTACTGGCGCTTCATGCACGAACAACTCTTCGACCACATCGACATCCCCCCCGCCGCCATCCACATCCCCGACGGCACGGTGCCGCGCGCCACCGTGTTCGACTGGTGCCGCGACTACGAACGACGCATCCGGGAAGCCGGCGGCATCGACCTCCAAATCCTCGGCATCGGACGCACCGGACACATCGGCTTCAACGAACCCGGCTCCGGCCCCGACTCGCGCACGCGCCTGGTCACGCTCGACAGCATGACACGCCGCGACGCCGCGCGCGACTTCCTCGGCGAAGCCGGCGTCCCGCGCCACGCCATCACGATGGGCGTCGGCTCGATCCTCGACGCCCGCCGCATCGTCCTCCTCGCCTGGGGCGGCGCCAAAGCCCGCGTCATCGCCGAAGCCGCCGAAAAACCACCCTCCGAAACCCTGCCCGCGAGCTTCCTCCAACAACACCCCGACACCCTCTTCCTCATCGACCGGCCCGCCGCCTCGGAACTCACCCGCGTCAAACTCCCCTGGCTCGTCGGCCCCGTCGGCTGGACCCCGGCCCTCTCCCGCCGCGCCGTCGCCTGGCTCTCCCGCCACGTGCAAAAACCCGTCCTCAAACTCCTCGACGACGACTACACCGAACACGGCATGGCCGACCTCCTCACCGAGCAAGGCCCCGCCTACATGCTCAACATCCGCATCTTTAACGAACTCCAGCACACCATCACCGGCTGGCCCGGCGGCAAACCCGGCGCCGACGACACCCACCGCCCCGAACGCGCCGCGCCGCACCCGAAACGCGTGCTCGTCCTCAGCCCCGAACCCTCCGACGCCACCCACGGCATGGGCGGCACCCTCCGCCGCCTCGTCGAGCAAGGCCACCAAGTCACCATCGCCTGCCAGACCTCGGGCAACCTCGGCGTCCCCGACGACGAAGCCGCCACGCTCGCCGATTTCATGATCGAACTGGACGATGCCGGCCTCCGCGAAACCGGCCCCGGCTCCGGCGCCGCCCTCGCCCGCATGATCAAACAACAACTCGACACCAAAGCCGCCTTCGACGGCGACCCGCCCGCCCTGCGCCGCTTCAAAGGCGTTCTGCGCCGCGAAGAAGAACGCGCCGCCGCCCGCGCCTGCGGCGTGCCCAGGGACCGCGCCTGCTTCCTCGACCTGCCCTTCTACGAACAAGGCCGCTACCGCCAGTTCCGCACCACCGCCGCCGACGTGGACGCCCTCACCAGCCTCCTCCGCAAACTCGAACCGCACCAAATCTTCGCCACCGGCGACGCCGACGACCCCAGCTCGGTCCCCGCCCTCTGCTTCGACGTGCTGCGCCAGGCGCTCGCGCGCACCCGCGACGACGCCTGGCGGCGCGACTGCCGCGTCTGGCTCTACCGCGGCCCCGCGCACGACTGGGACATCGCCGGAATCGACATGGCCGTCCCGATGAGTCCGATGGAACTCTCCGCGAAAATCCACTCCATCCGCCACCACAAAAGCCAGCGCGGCCAGCAGACGGATGAAACCTGGCGCCAAGCCGGACATCACGACCAAGCCGTCGCCCGCGCCTACGACGAATTTGGACTCGCCAACTACGAAGCCATCGAACCCTTCCGCCGCTGGAGCGAATAACCGCCGCCCCGTTAACCACAACAGGATTAACAAAATTAAATAATAACAATCAAAAGCATCCCAATGGATTTGATAAAAACACCCCCCCTCAAAAAATCCTGTTAATCCTATAAAAACAAACCGCCGCGCTTCACGCACATTCGCGGTCGAATGTGCGAAATGCGTTTTTTCAACTCCTCCCATCAATCGGACAACCCAACCCAACCCAACCCGCGCCCTCCCATGAATAAAGCCTCCGCATCCCCGCGTCTTCGCGTTCCCCGACTCCTGCTCCTCGCCCTTTCCGCGCTCGCGACGCAACTTTGCATGGCCGCGCCGGAATTTGCCCGCCAGCGGCATCTCTCTCCGGACGGCATCCGCGTCGTCTCCGCGAACATCCGCTTCCTCGACAAGGAAGTCCCCGGCAATGAATGGGAAAAACGCAAGGAACTCGCGCGCGACGTCCTCCTCGCGCAGGACGCCGACCTGATATGCTTTCAGGAATTTCGCGGCGAGCATCTCGAATTTCTAAAACCCTCTTTCCCGGATTATGAAACCGCCGGCTTCGTTGACGGCCCCGGCAAACGAAAAGCCAACACCATTTTCTTTTCAAAAAAACGCTTCCAAAAAATCGAGGAAGGCGGCTTCTGGCTCTCGGACAAACCCGGCTCCTACCGCTCAAAATTCCCCGAATCCGGCAGCGTCAGACATGTCACCACGCTGACATTGAAAGACACGCTCACGGGCAAAAAACTGCTCGTGTGGAACACCCATCTCGACCACGCGCACCAGCCCGGACGCGACAAACAGGCCGGCGTCATCACCAGCTTTATAAAAAAAACCCCGGACGCGCTGCCGCTGCTCCTCACCGGCGATTTTAATTGCGGCGCCGGCACAAAGGCGATCCGGGACATCAAGGAAAACGGCATGACGGATTCCTACCAATCGGTTCACGGCCCGGGGGAGCCGGGCCGCACCTATCATAATTTCCTCGGGGAAAAATACGGAAAGCCGCACCCGAAGATTGATTTTGTTTTTTGCAACAAGCTGCTGAAGCCCGTCGCCGCGGCGATCATTCGCGACAGCCGCGACGGCCATTACCCCAGCGACCACTATTTCGTCTCCGCCGAGCTGGCCTACGGCGAATAAACGAGCGCCGCGCCCGACCCGGATTCCACAATAAAAAACACGCGGACAACCACGGATAAACACAGATAAAGCAGATGAAAAAAACGCCTCCCCTGTCATTCACCCTCCGCCCCGCCCGCGGCATGCGCGTCCCCCCGCGCTCCTCCTCGGACGGACCAACCGCTGTTTTCAGGATTCAATCAACCGCCTGCCGCAACCCGCAAAACACACGCCCTCTCCATGCTTGACTCCCTCTCCTTTCTCGACGCGGCGATCATCATCGGCTTCCTGCTCTCGGTGGTGCTCGTCGGCTCCGCCGCCGCCCGCCGCTCCAGCGGCAGCGCCGGCGACTTCTTCCTCTCCGGACGCTCCATGCCGTGGTGGCTGCTCGGCGTCTCGATGGTCGCCTGCACCTTCTCGTGCGACACGCCCAACCTCGTCACCGACATCGTCCGCACGCAAGGCGTGGCGGGCAACTGGGCGTGGTGGGCGTTTCTGCTGACGGGGATGCTGACCGTCTTCGTCTATGCCAAACTCTGGCGCCGCTCGGCGCTGGACACCGACCTCGGCTTTTATGAAATCCGCTACAGCGGACGCCCGGCGGCGGCCCTTCGCGGCTTCCGCGCGCTGTATCTGGGCGTGTTCTTTAATGTCATGATCATGGCCACCGTGTCCCTGGCGGCCATCAAGATAGGACAGGTCCTCTTCGGCCTCTCCCCGGTGGCGACGCTGCTGTGGGCCACGGCGGGCGTGGCGGTTTACGCGACGCTCGGCGGCCTGACCGGCTCGATCTGGGCCGACTTCTACCAATACTCGGTGGCGATGACCGGCGCGGTTTTCGCGGCGGTCTACGCGGTCAACTCGCCCGAGGTCGGCGGCGTCTCCTCGCTGCGCGAACTCTTTGCCCACGCCGACGTGTCGGCGCGCATGGCCATGCTCCCCGGCGGCGAAGGCGGCCTGTCCATGCTGATGACCGTGCTCATCCTCCCCGTGGCCGTGCAATGGTGGAACGTCTGGTATCCCGGCGCGGAACCGGGCGGCGGCGGCTACATCGCCCAACGCATGCTCTCGGCCAAGGACGAAAAAAACGCCGTCGGCGCCACACTCCTCTTCAACTTCCTCCACTACGCCGTGCGCCCCTGGCCGTGGATCATCGTCGCGCTGGTCTCGCTCACGCAATTTCCCTTGACGCCCCCCGACCAGCAAGCCGCCGCCCGCGCCTGGCTCGGCGCCAACCCGGAACTGGTCGCCCGCTATGACGGCGCCACCACCACCGCCGCCGCCGCCGCCGCCCTCTCCGACACCGACCGGGCCATCGTCCGCCAAGCCAAGGCCGACGCCGCCGGCACCGGCAGCCTGGCGCGCGCCTTCCCCAAAGTGGAGGACCAGTTCCTCCGCCACGACATCGCGTATCCCGGCATGATTTCCAAAATGCCGAAAGGCTGGCTCGGGCTGATCGTCGCCTCGCTCATCGCCGCCTACATGTCCACCATCGCCACGCACCTCAACTGGGGATCGTCCTACGTCGTGCAGGATTTCTACGCGCGCTTCATCAACAAAAAAGCCACCCCGCGCCGCGCCGTGCTCGTCGGACGCCTGACCATGCTCGCGCTGCTCGCGCTCTCCGGCCTGGTCGCGCTCTGCATGCAAAACGCGAAAGACTCCTTCGACATCCTCCTGCAAATCGGCGCCGGCACCGGCCTGCTCTACCTCCTGCGCTGGTTCTGGTGGCGCATCAACGCCTGGAGCGAAATCGCCGCCATGATCGTCTCGTTCGCCGTCGCCTGCTTCTTCCAATGGGGCGCCGCCCCCCTCGGCGTCGAAGCCGCCATGCGCGACGCCGGCTGGTTCGCCATCATGGACTACAGCGCCTGGAAACTCGTCCTCGGCATCCTGGCCACGACCGCCGGCTGGCTGACGCTCACCTTCCTCACCCGGCCCGAGCCGCCGGAAGTGCTGCGCCGCTTCTGTGAAAAAATCCGCGCCGGCGGCCCCGGCTGGCGCAAAGTGCGCGCGGCGGCGCCGCTGCCGCCGCCCGCCGCGCAAGGCAAATGGGACGTGCCCACCGGCCTGCTGTGCATGATGACCGGCTGCCTGGCCGTCTGGTCGGCCCTGTTCGGCATCGGCAACCTGCTCTACGCGCGCACGGCGCTTGGCGTGACGCTCTGCGTCGTGGCCGTCGCCGCCACCGCGGCCACTCTTCGCCTGGCCTCTCGTATCAAGCTGGGTTGATCCCACTCCCGCCCCTCAAAAAAATCGTTCTCGTTCTCTTTCTCTTTCTCGTTCTCGAAACATCGCGAAAACCAAAAAAGAAACGAAAAAAAGGAAACAAAAGAGAGGGGACGAAAGAAAGAAAACCAACGAGAGAAAGAGAACGAGAACGAGAACGAGAACGAGAACGATTAAGAAATCCGAAACCCGAAACCCGCATTTTCTCATGACCGACATACATCCTGAAATTACACCGCCCCTCGACCCCGGCTTCATCCCCGCCGCGCTCTGGACGCGCGCCTACCGCGGACTCGTCGCGCGCGACGCCAGCGCGCGCGACATCGAGATCACCCTTGAGCGCGGCGACGGCGGACGCTCCACGCACCGCGCCCGCGTGCTCGCCGCCAGCCACCCGCAGGCCGGGCTTACGCTCCGCCACCTCGAACGCATGGTGAAATTTCTCCTCTGGCAACGCGGCGCCTGCCGCGTGCTCATCGCCGGCGCGGACGAACTGGTCGCTCCCCTCGCCCGCATCTACGGCCCGCAAGGCGAACGCGCCTTCGACCGCGACTTCATGGGGGAAAAAATCCAAGGACGCCCCTTCGAGCTGGCGCGCGCGGAAAAATCCCGCGACCCCGCCGCCCCCCCCGCCGCCGCCACGCTCGAAATCGGCGGGCACCTCGACGGCTGCCGCATCGGCTTCGACCTCGGCGGCAGCGACCGCAAAGTCGCCGCGCTCATCGACGGACGCGTGGTGCATTCCGAGGAAATCCCCTGGAACCCCTATTTTGAAAAAGACCCCGCCTATCACATCGACGGCGTGCAGGACCTGCTGGCCCGCGCCGCCGCGCACCTGCCGCGCGTCGAAGCCATCGGCGGCAGCGCCGCCGGCGTTTACGTGAACAACGAAGTGCGCGCCGGCTCCCTCTTTCGCGGCGTGTCCCCGGAACTCTTCGAGAAAAAAATCCGCCGCATGTTCCACGACCTGCGCGCGCGCTGGGGCGGCGTGCCCTTCGAAGTCGCCAACGACGGCGAAGTCACCGCCCTCGCCGGCTCGCTGTTCCTGCGGGACAACGCCGTGCTCGGCCTCTCGATGGGCACCAGCCAGGCCGCCGGCTACGTCACGCCCAACGGCGGCATCACCCCGTGGCTCAACGAACTGGCCTTCGCCCCGGTCGATTACCGCGCCGACGCCCCGCGCGACGAATGGTCCGGCGACGCCGGCTGCGGCGTGCAATACTTCTCGCAACAAGCCGTCGCCCGCCTCGCCCCCGCCGCCCGCCTCGCCTTCCCGGAGACGATGCCCCTCCCCGAACGCCTCGCCGCCGTGCAGGACGCCATGAAAACCGGCGACCCCCGCGCCCGCGCCATCTACGAAACCCTCGGCGACTACCTCGGGTATTCGCTCGGCCACTACGCGGACTTCTACGAACTGCGCAACATCCTCATCCTCGGGCGCGTGACCTCCGGCGAAGGCGGCGCCATCATCCTCGCCCGCGCCCGCGCCGTGCTCGAAACCGCCTTCCCCGAACTCGCCTCGCGCCTCGCGCTCCGCACCCCCGGCGAGCAGGAAAAACGCCACGGCCAAGCCATCGCCGCCGCCAGCCTGCCCGTGATCCCCAAAAACTCCCCCCCGGCCTGAACTGAACCAACCACGGAGCCATGCCCAACCCGCGCGAAACCGCGAAGAAATGAGCAGTGGAGAATAAACACGCACCCCGACACTCCCTGCTCCCCGCTCATCCTCTTCGCGCCTTCGCCTGAGAACAATCCTCCCTTAACCAAGACATAAGCCCAAAGCCCGCCCGCCCCGGCGCACAACCCATTCACCCACCCACCCACCACCAACAACAACCAACCAACCCAACCCACCACCCACCATCAACCCAACCTAACCCACCATCAACCCAACCCAACCCACCACCAAGCCAAGCCAACCCAACCCAACCCGCAACCTCACACCCATCATGAAATTCACCTCAAAACTCATCTCCGCCGCCGCCCTCGCCGCGCTCCTCCCTTCGCTGGCCGCCGCCGCCGTCACGCCCGCGCCATCCCTCAACTGGCGCATCCCCGACTACGAGCCGCAAACCCCCATGCTGCCCTCCCCCGCCGGCGAAACCCCCGCCGCCCCCGCCTCCACTTCCACCGCCGCCGCCGACGCCCCCGCCGACACCCTTCACGGACGCCACCTGCCGCTCGTCCGCGTCACCCCCGAAAACGCCGCCGGCGACGAAACCGCCCGCGCCTGGCGCGCCGCCGCCTGGCGCAACGAACGCGTCAACGCCCAATTCACCCTCTGGTCGCGCGCCGCCATCCCGCAACTCCGCCTCTCCGCCACCGCGCTCCGCTCCGACACCGGCGCCGAAATCCCCGCCACCGCGCTCAACGCCCGCTTCGTCCGCTACGTCTGGGCCTCCGTTGACAACCGCTATGGGCGCATCCCCGGCGAAGCCGTCGGCGACATCCTCGACACCGCCGCCGAGCTTGACCTGCCCGCCGGCGGCTTCCGCCCCGTGTGGCTCACCGTCACCGTCCCCGCCGACGCCGCGCCCGGCCACTACCACGGCACGCTCACCGCCACCGGCCAAGGTGGCCGCGCGGTCGGCTTTCCCCTCTCACTCGAAGTGCTGCCCGCCACCTTGCCCGACCCCGGAAACTGGACCTTTTTCCTCGACCTCTGGCAACACCCCTGGGCCGCCGCGCGCTACCACGGCGTGACCCCCTTCTCCCCCGAACACTACGCGCTCCTCGAACCCCTCTACCGCGAACTCGCCTCCGCCGGCCAGAAAGTCATCACGACCACCATCACCGAACGCCCCTGGAACCAGCAAACCTACGACGCCTACCACTCCATGATCACCCGCGCCCGCAACCCCGACGACACATGGACCTTTGACTACACCCTCTTCGACCACTACGTCGCCTTCGCCCAACACTGCGGCCTCGGCCCCCAAATCCACTGCTACACCATGGCCCCCTGGGGAAACCTTGTCCAATACACCGACGCGGCCACCGGCGACACCATCACCGCCACCCTCAAAGCCGGCACGCCCGAATACGAAGCCTACTGGGCGCCATTCCTCGCCGATTTCCAACGCCACCTCCTCAAAAAAGGCTGGGCCGCCCGGACCCACATCGCCCTCGACGAACGCAGCCCCGAGGAACTCCGCGCCACCATCGCCACCCTCAAAAAACACGCCCCGCTCCTCAAAATCGCCATGGCCAACAACAAGGCCCCCAGCGCCTTCAAAGGCATCTCGATGGACAACTACAGCCAGGCCCTCCAACGCATTGACGACGGCTTCCTCGCCGAAATCGCCCCCCGCCAAGCCTCCGGCGCCATCACCACCTTCTACGTCTGCGTCACCCCGCCCCGCCCCAACACCTTCACCACCAGCCCCTGCGCCGAGCAAGTCTGGCTGGGCTACTACGCCGCCGCCCACCGCCTCGACGGCATCCTCCGCTGGTCCTATGCCCACTGGCCCCGCGAACCCCTCTGGGACTCCTCCTTCCGCCCCGAAAACTGGGGCGCCGGCGACACCTTCCTCGTCTACCCCGGCCCCCGCTCCTCCGTCCGCTGGGAACTCTTCCGCGACGGCATCGAGGAAGCCGAAAAAATCCGCCTCCTCCGCGCCGCCCCCGACAACAGCGCGCTTGCCGCCCTTGAGAAAACCCTGTCCGAATTTACCTACAAAAAAGGCTCCACCCAATCCGCCGCCGACCTCGCCGACCTCGTTGACCGCGCCCGCGCCGCCGTCGAAACCGCCACCCGCGCCTCGCCATAACCCCCGCCCGCCCCCGCTCGCTCTTTTCAATGTCCAAAACGAATGAAAGTAGTCAGAAGTCAGAATTCAGTAGTCAGTAGTCAGTAGTCAGTAGTCAGAATCCAGAATCCAGAATCCAGAAGTCAGAAGTCAGAAGTCAGAATGCGGCGCTCCGCGCCGCGCTACCGGGGCCGAAGGCCCCCCTACTGACTACTGACTACTGAATTCTGACTTCTCCCTACTCACTACTCCCTACTCGCTACTGACTCCCTCCTCCCCCACACACACATACACATACACACGCACACACACACACCACCACCATGAGCCTCCGCCTCACCCAACCCGAATCCGACCTCTACATCCCCGACGGCGTCACCGCGCCCGAAGCCGCCCTCGCGCGCACCACGCACCTCTGCATCGCCGCCCATCAGGACGACATCGAATTCATGGCCTACCACGGCGTGCTCGAATGCTTCGCCCGCAAAGACCGCTGGTTCACCGGCATCATCATCACCGACGGCGCCGGCTCCTCCCGCACCGGCATCTACGCCGACTGCACCGACGCGGAAATGCGCGCCACCCGCCGCATCGAACAACGCAAAGCCGCCTATGTCGGCGAATATTCCGCCCAAATCCAACTCCACCACCCCAGCTCCGCCGCCAAAGACGGCCAAAACACCGCCATCCAAGCCGACCTCGCCGCCATCCTCGCCCACTGCGCGCCCCGCGTCGTCTACCTCCACCAACCCGCCGACAAACACGACACCCACATCGGCACCTTCTCGCACGCCCTCAAAGCCCTCCGCGCCCTCCCCCCCGCACGCCGCCCCGAAAAAGTTTACGGCTGCGAAGGCTGGCGCGACCTCGACTGGCTCGTGGACACCGACAAACAACTCCTCGACACCGGCGCCCGCCCCAACCTCGCCGCCGCCCTCTCCGGCGTCTTCGACTCCCAAATCACCGGCGGCAAACGCTACGACCTCGGCATCATTGGCCGCCGCCTCGGCCACGCGACCATGTTCCAGTCCCACGCCGCCGACACCACCACCGGCATCACCTGGGCCATGGACCTCACCCCCCTCGTGCGCGACCCCGCCCTCTCCGTCGAAGACTACACGCTCGGCTTCGTCGAACGCCTCCGCGACGACATCACCGCCCGCCTCCGCCGCATCGGCTGACCCCCCGCCCCCGCCTCCCAGCCATCCCGACCGTGAACACCGCCTCCGCACCCAGCCTGTTTGATAAAATCGACGACGACATCAAAAAACTCGTCAACCCCGTCAACCTCTTCACCGGCGCCCGCCTCGACGACGCGCTCGTCGTGGACAACGTGCTGCTCTTCAAACGCACCTCCACCGAAATGCTGCGCCCCCACGGCGTCACGCACAACTACCACCACCGCTTCGAGCTGGTCATCCCCCTGCGCAAAGCGGGCCGCATCCACGTGGACGGACACGACTACATGCTCGACCGCGGACGCGCCTACCTGATCTTCCCGCACCAGTTCCACCACTACCTCGACATCACGACCGGCGAGCTGAGCTGGCTGTTCATCACCTTTGAATGCAGGCAAAAAGACCGCATCGCGCCCCTGCGCCACTCGCCGCGCGCCCTGGAAACCGGCGCGCTGGACACACTGGCCGGCCTCGTCGCGAACTACCTCTCCGCCCTCCCCGGCCCCGGCCGCAACTTTGAGCTGGTGTTCACCCTCTCGCGCCTGCTGCACCACCTGCTCCAAGCGCGCGAAGTGAACTGCATGGTGGCCTCGGGCGCGGCGGCGGCGCGGGAGACCCACGGCGACATCCTGCGCGCGATCAACCGCCACGTGCGCGCCAACCTGGACAAGAAACTCGCCATCGCCGACCTCGCGCGCCACACCGGCTATTCGGTCAGCTACCTGCGCGCGATATTCCGCCGTGAAATCGGCGTGAGCCTGGGCAGCTACATGCGCGACTCGCGCCTGTCCATGGCCGCCTCGATGCTGAGCGCCCCCGGCCACGGCAGCATCGAAGAAATCGCCCGCTCCTGCGGATTCAACTCGCTCTTCGCCTTCAGCCGCGCCTTCAAAACCGCGATGGGAATGCCCCCGACAGCCTACCTGAAATTCCTGCAATCCGGCCACCCGCCCCCCCCCACCCCCCCGCCCCCCCCCCGGCGGGCGCCCGGCCAAACATGGGGGGGGGGGGCCCGCGGGCCGCGCGCCGCGGGGGG
>JAIRTK010000383.1 GCA_031254955.1 Opitutaceae bacterium | reverse complement strand
ATGGGCGACGACGACATCGACGCCCCAGCCATCGCCTGGGCCGGCATCGGCGTCAGCGTCCCCGCCGCGATGCCCTCCGCGCTCGCCGCCGCCGGCTATGTCACCGCCCGCGCCGCCGGCCACGGCGCCGTCCGCGAAATCTGCGACCTCATCCTCGCTGCGCGCCGCGACGCGAGAAATAAAAAATGAATAATGAATAATGAATCACTGCTGTTCCGCGCCGCCGTCGTAGCGCAGGCTGTCAGGTTTCTCGCTTCGCTCGGAACCCAACCTGCCGGGCGTGCAACGCGTGCGCAGAACGAAGCAGACTTGGAAGTCTGCGCTACGACCAAGGCAGCGCGTCCCATCAGTGAATAAGGAAAAAATGAGGATTCCCGCTCTTTTCGATGTCTGAAAACGTTTAAAAGGCTCACGCGGAGGCGCGGAAGCGCGAAAAAATTTCCCCTCCCTCTCCGCGCCTCCGCGTGCGCCTTGGTTTTCATCCGCCGCCGCGTGAAAACCAGCCACTCAAACGAGCGCGGCACCATAAAAAATGAATAATCTCCCGGACAACCCTCCCGCCGCCTCCGCCGTGGCGCCTCACCTCGCGCCAAGCCGCGCCCGCCCCCGCGCCCCCGCCCGTCGTGCCACCGTCCCCCGCACCACCGCCCACCGCGCCCCCACCCCTCGCGCCCCCACCCCTCGCGCCCCCGCCCCTCGCGCCACCGCCCGCTGCGCCCCCGCCCGCCGCGTCGCGCCCGTCGCCTTTTCCTTCTTCCTTCTTCATTTTTCATTTTTCATTCCCTCCTCCGCCGCTCCCGCCACCAAGCCCGCCCTCTCCACCAGCGCCCCGGTGAAAAACTTCCGCCTCCCCGCCTTCAACGAACAAGGCCACCGCACCAGCCTCCTCACCGCCGGCGAAAGCCGCTACATCAGCCCCGAACAAATCGACGTAATCCGCCTCGACTTCGCGATTTATCCCGGCGACGGCACCACGCGCGTCGAAACCCGGCTCACCGCGCCCACCGCCAGCTTCTTCCTGAAAAACACCGCCGCCCCCCGCGCCAGCGGCAAGGAAAGCGTGCGCCTCGTGCACGAAAACGAAATCGACGCCACCGGCGAGGATTGGGCCTACGACCACGGCCAGAAAAAGCTTTGGATAAACAAAAACGTCCGCCTAGTCTTCCCGGTCCCGTTGCAGGACATCTTGAAATGAATCCGTCCCCCTCTCCATCCGCGCGGCAGCGCTCCTCCGTGGCGCAGGCATCCTGCCTGCCGCCGAAACAGAAAGCGCGAAACGCCGCCGGCTTTATTCTTTTTCCCAAAACATGCCGCGCTCCGCGTGATAAACTAACGACGGCAGACCGGGATGCCCGCGCTGCGATTCCACGCCTGGCCGCCGCCATCATCGCGCTCCTCCTCGCCCCCCACCTCTCGCCCGCGCTCTCCGCGCAAACCCCGCCGCCCGCCGCCGCACCACCCGCCATCCCGCCACCCGCCGCCGTGCTCGCCGTCCCCGCCACCCCCGACGAAGAAACCGTCATCACCAGCGACACCCTCGAAATGTGGACGACCCCCGAAGGCATCACCCACGCCATCCTCACCGGCAGCGTGAAAGCCGCCGCCACGAACATGCGCCTCACCTGCGACCGCCTCGAACTCACCGCCACCAACATCGGGGACAAGACCGCCACCATCGGCAACTTCGAGAAACTCCAGCGCCTCCTCGCCACCGGCAGCGTCACCATCGTCCAAGGCGAACGCGAGGCCACTTGCGGCCGCGCCGAACTGCTCCCGCGCGAGGACAAGGTCATCCTCACCGAAAACCCCGTCGTCATCGACCACGCCAACGGCTCCCGCGCCACCGGCGACCCCCTCACCCTCCACCGCGGCGACCGCCGCATCCACGGCAAAAACGTCCGCATCACCTTCCCCCCGATCCGCGACCTCGGCTTCGACAAAGACCAGCCGCCCCCGACGCCCGTGGCGCCGGCAAGTGACCAGTAACAAGAATAGCCTTTGCGAATGAAAATCACACTATGGAAACCATTGACGGTAGGGCGAGGCGTGCCGCCGAGCCGTGTGAACCGTTCGCGGCGCGGCGGGACGCCTTGTCCGACCCTCAACGGCTTCCTTAGTGTGATTTTCATTCGCAAAGGCTATTACAAGAAAACACCCGCAGCACCCGCCGGCACCGCAACCTCATGAGCGACACGCCTCCCATCATCGCCACGCCCGCGCCTACACCCGCACCCGCGCCCACACCCGCCCCCACGCCGGCGCCCGCGCCCGCGCTCGGCGACGCCATTCCGCCTTCCGCCGAAATCCGCACCGAAGCCCTCGTCAAAACCTACGGACACCGCAACGTCGTCGATGGCGTGGACATCCACGTCCACGCCGGCGAAGTCGTCGGCCTCCTCGGCCCCAACGGCGCCGGCAAGACCACCACCTTCTACATGATCGTCGGCCTCGTGCCCGCCACCGCCGGACGCGTCCTGCTCGACGGCCACGACGCCACCCGCCTGCGCATGCACGAACGCGCCCGCCACGGCGTCGGCTACCTCCCGCAGGAAGCCTCCATCTTCCGCAAACTCACCGTCGCCGACAACATCCGCGCCATCGTCGAGACCCTCCCCATCCCCCGCCGCGAACGCGCCGCCCGCGTGCGCCACCACCTCGAAGAACTCCACCTCGCGCACGTCGCCCGGCAACGCGCCTACACGCTCTCCGGCGGCGAACGCCGCCGCCTCGAAATCGCCCGCGCCCTCGTCACCCGCCCCAAATTCCTCCTCATGGACGAACCCTTCGCCGGCGTTGACCCCATCTCCGTCGCCGACGTGCAGAAAATGATCCTCGCCCTCAAACAGCGCGGCATCGGCATCCTCATCACCGACCACCAAGTCCGCGAAACCCTGCGCATCGTTGACCGCGCCTACATCATCCACAAAGGCAAAGTCCTCACCGCCGGCACCGGCGCCCACCTCATCAACGACCCGCAAGCCCGCGAATTTTATCTCGGCAAGGACTTCAACCTTTGACATTTAAACGCATTTAAGCGCATTCTGGAAAATCCAGAAAAAAATCTTGATCGCGGAAGCGCGGAATTTCGGAAACACGAAATGCCATGATATAAAAAAGACTTTATGATTTTTCGCGCTCCAACCCCTTCGCGTATCCGCGATTAAAATATATTTTTTCAAACTATCTCTGAACTTTATACAAACCATGCCCAAAGCAATCCAAGGCATCACCGTCGAGCACTTTTTCAAAACCTACAAAACCCGGCTCAAGCTTGAGCTTGCCACCGGCGCCGACGGACTTCACCGCATCATCCGCGAAGGCAGCATCAACCGCCCCTCGCTCGCGCTCACCGGCTTCTTCAAATACTTCGCGCAACGCCGCATCCAAGTGCTCGGCGCCGCCGAGATGACCTTCCTCAAAACCCTCTCCGCCGAACGCCAGCACGAAATCATCACCGGCATGGCCGACCGCCAGATCCCCTGCCTGGTCCTCACCCGCAACTTCATCCCCACCCCCGCCATGCTCGCCGTGGCCAAGGAACGGCGCCTCGCGATCTTCCGCACCCCGAAAATCACGATGCACTTCATCAACCTCGCCACACTCTGCATCGACAACGAATTCGCCCCCTCCGTCTCCGAGCACGCCACCACCCTCGACATTCGCGGCATCGGCGTGATGCTCCGCGGCGGCTCCGGCGTCGGCAAAAGCGAATGCGCCCTCGCCCTCATCGAACGCGGCCATTCCCTCGTGGCCGACGACCTCACCGTCATCAAACTCCTCGACGAACGCGAACTCGTCGCCTCCTCCCGCGCGCTCAACCGCGGCTACATGGAATGCCGCGGCATCGGCATCATCAACGTCACCGAAATGTTTGGCATCCGCTGCATCCGCGTCGAAAAGCGCATCGACATGGTCATCTCCATGCACGAATGGACGCCCGACGTCGTCGAAGAGCGCACCGGCCTCGAAGAAAACTTCTACGAAATCCTCGGCATCAAAGTTCCGCACATCATTCTCTACGTGCGCCCCGGCCGCGACATGGCGCGCCTCGTCGAAGTCGCCGCGCTCACGCAGGCCCTGAAAAAAATCGGCCACGATCCCGCCAAGGAATTCAACGCCCGCCTCGTCGCCTTCATGATCGAGCAGCCCGTCGAGCCAGGACGCGCCAGCCGCCTGGACTCGCCGCCCGCGCCGCCCCCCCCGGCCACCGACCCCGGCCTCGTGACCGACGACGCATCCCCGCGCGCGCCATCCCCCGCCGGCGAGGCACCGCCCGCCTCCCCCGCCCTTGCAACCGACGACGAGAACCCCAGACGCGAGCCTCCGCCGCCGACTTCGCAACCGATGTCGCGCCAAGAACCCGCAAACGACGACGAGGCCCCCAAGCGCGAGCCTCCCCTTCTTGGCCCGCCCGCCTCCCCCGGCCTCGTGAACGACGACGAGGAAGACTTTCGCGGCGAATGACGCCGCCATCGGCTTGTCCCGTCAGCCCTGTTCGCCCCCCTGTTTTCGCAATCACTGAACTGAAGTCCTACCCATTCCCAATGGAAATCACCCTTTTGCAGAGGCGTCGCTTGCGACGCCCGGCTTGATAACCATGCTCCAGCAAAGGCCGTGCACCAACAACGGGCTTCGCAAGCGAAGCCCCTACATGGCTCTGCTTCTAAAATGTCATGTTCACTGGGAAAGGGTATAATACCCTTTGCGAAAGGAAATCACACAATGGAAGCCGTGAAAGGTAGGTCGAGGCGTCCCGCCGAGCCGTGCGACCCGCTCGCGGCTCGGCGGGAAGGCACGCCCAC
>JAIRTK010000375.1 GCA_031254955.1 Opitutaceae bacterium | reverse complement strand
CCGGAGAGGGCGATTTTCCCGGCTGCCTTGATCCTGTATTCCTCAAGCTTATCCTGCTCCTTTTTATATTCCTTGATAATATTCACGCATTCTTTTTGGGCCGCTTTTTCAAACGTCTTCTCCATGCTTTCCATTTCTTTTCCTAGGAAGAGATAATACTTTACCTCTCTCTGATCCTCGGAAAACTTGCCGGCACCGTTTTTTGCAGCCTCGTTTGCGAGCCTAAGCCATTTTTTGATCCCCTCGGAAATTTTCTGCTGGGCGCGCTGCATCCACGAGGGGTCTTCCGTGAACGCATCATAAATATTCTCAGGCAGGGAGACGGAAATGCTCACGGGGATTTTCTTGTTTCTGGCATAGGGAAAATCCTTGTAATAGGATTCGATTATGATCGGCAGCACATCAGGGAACTGCACCATGTTGTATGATTTATTGGCCATTGTCGCGTCCTTGTCTTAGGGTCTTTGTTATGGGTTTTGGTGATTTTATAATTTTTTACTTATCGAACGGATTTATCAAATGGAGAAAAACAATGAATAGGGGCGGCGTTTTTGCGGATTGACTATTCGCCGGCTTGAAAATCGATCACGCGGCAGTCGAGCAGCGGGATTTCCTCCGCGTCGGTGGCCAGCATGCGCTGGCCCGAACCCACGGTGAAGCCGTCGGGCAGCTCGCGCCATTGCGTGAGGCGGGAAAGCAGGCACTTCGGGTCGGGTTTCGCGTCCGCGCCGGCAGCGGCGGCGTAGCGCACGGGGATGAAGCCCGCGCCTTCGCCGCCGTTGGTCCACATGAATTGAGCGGGGGCGAAGACGAGGTCGCAGAGGTTGTGCGGCGGTTCGAGCGCGATGCGGCGGATGCGGTTGACCGGCACCCAATAATACTTGCCCTCCATGAACAGCTCGATGACCGGGCCGAGGCGGTTGTCGGCGTCGGCGAGCCAGGCGAAGGGACGCCCGTCCACCGCGCCGGGCGTGGCGGGGGCGGCCTCGAAGGCGCGGTCGCGCAGTTCGGCGGCGGCGGTGGCGCGGCCTTGCGCGAGCAACTGGCAGGCCTGCATGAGACAAGCCACCCACTCCTCGGGTTCGCCGAGGAGCAGGGGCTGGCGTTTCCCGGCAAACACCTCCGCGCGAAACACCTCGCACTGGATGGCGGTGCGGTAGAGGCGCGCGGTGAGTTTCGACTCGGGATCAGTGGACAGCTCCGCGAAGATCGCGAGCTGGCTGAGCGCCTTGTCCCAACGACCGAGCACGCAGTTCAACTGGTAGAGAAACAGGCGCTGTTTCGGGTCGGCGGGGGCGGCGCGGACGGCCTGGCTGGCGGCCGCCAGCGCCCCGTCGAGATCCGCGTGTTTGAGGTGGTCGGATGGCGTGGGCATGGGCGGCGGTCATCAGCCGAGCTTGAGGCGCGCGTTGATCTTCGGGGGGTTGGCCATCTTCTTGTCGCCCTTGTTCAGGATTTCGTCCCAGACGAACTGGGCCTTTTCGCTGGTCGCCTTGCCGGTGGCGTGGTCGGTCACGGTGTAGGTGTATTTGATCGCGCCGTAGCTGAACTTGAGGCTTTCCTTGGGCAGCTCGTCCCCCGAGCCGCTGACGGTGCAGGAGGTGATGAGAACGTCGGTGAACTCCAATGTCACATACTCGACATTGGTTTCGCCGACGGAGCGGAAGATGCGGCACGTGATTTTTTCGATGTGCCGCCCGCTCATGCAGGCGTGGCACAGGTGGGCCGTGGAGGCGTCGAGGTTTTTGGTGCACTCGAATTCCGTCAGGTCGGCGCGCCCGGTGGTGGCGGCGCCCGTGGCGGAACGGTTTTCCGCGATGGGCATCGTGATGCCGAAGCCGTAGTCGGTGATCTCGATTGCGCCCAGGCCGATTTTGCTGGCATACTCGCTCTGGCTTTCGCCGAGGTTTTCCATGCCCATGATATAAAGATATGCGTCAACTGCCATGATGGTGTGGTGTGTTAATTGTTATGGGTGAAACGGGAGGTTTAACGTCAGGCCTTGTTGCCTGTGTTCTTGAGCGCGGACCAAGTGAACTGGCTTCTTTTGGTTCCAGCCTGCCCGGTCTCCGGGTTCACGCTTTGGTATTTGAATTCGATGCTGCCGAAGTTGAGGGTGATGTCCTCGGCGGGCAGGTCGTCGCCGGAGGCGCCCTTGATGGAGGTTTCGCTGATGACGGCCTGGTTCATCTTCATTTCCAGCACGCGGATGGGCGTGCGGGTGGAGGAGCCGGAGTCTTGGGTGTCGAAGTAGAGGCTGACCGTCACGAGCTTGAACACGGTGCCGGCGGCGGCGTGGTAGGAGAGGATGGGGCTGGCGGTGTCCACCCTCTTGGAGAATTTGAAGGACTCGAACTTGCCGCGCCCGGAGGTGCCGGCGCCGCTGTCGGAGCGGAGGGCGGGCACGGCCATGGTCGTGGCGAATTCATAGGAGTCCATCTGGACCGGGCGCGTGCCCGAGAGTTCCTTGTAGTCAGTGGGATCGGACTCCCCGATGATGATGGGGTCCTCGAATACGATATATGCGTTGAATGCCATGTTGTTGTTCTGTTCTGCCCTTTTTATCGCGCATGAAAGGGCGGGTGTTGGTGTGTGTCGCGACGCGCGCGCCGCGGATAAATTTTATTGCGCCGGCGCGGTCATTTGGGTTTGGCGGGTTTCCAGCCGGCGCTCAGTTTTTCCCCGCGAACCATATCCCAGCCGGATGACATCCACTCCTTCTGCTCAAAGTTGGTGGCGCAGGTGATTTTTTGAAATTTAAGTTTCACCATCTCGGTCAGGCCGTTTTCCGACGCATGCACCTCCACCAAAGAAATGGCGCAGTTTTCCAGCCGGTAGGCCATGATCAGCTCGGGAGACTTGTCCCCGCCCACACGGCAGATGTGCAGCTCCACCGCCCCATTGAGCAAGGCGCTCTCCTCGCGCAAATGCTCCAGGCAAAGCCGATGCAGCACGGGGCTGGAGACATCCAGCATTTTATCAATGCTCATGGAGGCCTCCGCGCTGATTTTTTTCTCCAACTTCTGCTGCTCTTCCACGTCGTCCTCCGCCTCAGAAGAAAAACCGTCGCCCGATTCGTTATTCGTGAAATCGGCACTGTCCGTTTTTTTTCCCGTATCGTCTTCCGTCCCGTCGTAGTCGTCACCCTGCTCGCCGCCCAAGTCGAATTTTTCGATGGGGATCCAGCCGTTTCCATAGCAATCGTCGCTCGACTCGGTTTGCCCCACTCCGGGGATTTTTATATAGGCGTAGAATGGCATGATGTTTTCAAGGCGCGGCTCACGCCGCTGGGAAAGATTACGCGTTATTGCCTTTGAAATCCCAGTCAAACGACGCGACCACCTTGGACGGGGTGCTGTATTTCATATACATTTCATTGAAAGCGATGGTGAGTTTTTCCTCGGGCGGTTCGTCGCTGGAAGCCTCGCGGCTCATGCCGTAGGACAGAATACGGCATTCCTTGAAACGATAATTCGCAAAGGATGAGATCGCCCCGTCCTCCCTCCGGAGCAGCTCCACATTTATTTCCTCGATGACGTGCTCCTCGAGGGCTGAACCAGAAACCGCTTTCGCGAAGAGGCATTGCAAATAGCGCTGATACAGCAGGCTGCTCGCCTTGTCCGCAGGCTTGGTTATCTCAATGGACGACGATCTGCTATCGTCCAAGGTGTAATTGAATGAATACACCTCGGACCAGCCATCGTGGTGGCTGTCGGCGGTGAGGCCGGCGTCGCCGGCAAGCTTGCTCCCGGAGCTTTTATAACCGCCCTCAATTCCGCCGGAATACTTCATATATGCATCGATTAGGGGCATGGCGGCGGGAAAGACGGGTGTGGGTGTGGGTTGTGAATACTATCAATCATTGCGATTAGGCGAGGTGGCGGAAGGCGGGGATTGCGGGTGTCAGTGCGCGGGGTTTGTCCGATAGCATCATATGTTGGTTGCGGAAAAGAATTCACACAAGCTCAGGCTGATAAAGTTTATTATAATTATAATGAACGGGTTTGTTTGTAATCATCACGCGATTTACCAATGGGCATGGCGTCGTGGATGCCGTCGGCGGCAAGGACTCCGGCTGGGCCGCGGCCCGGCGGGGACGCCTCGGCCTGACGTAGCGCAGACTGGCGGGCTGGCGCTTCGTTCGAAACCCAGTCTGCTTCAGGGCGGGCCTTCGGCCCGTCAGCAGGTTTGGAAACCTGCGCTACAATGGCGGCGCGTAACATCAGTTATTAAATGGCACCCATGCCGGTCGCGCCTTGGGAGGCGGCGCGACCGGATGGGTTTTCGTTTTTTATAATCAGCCGGACTTGGCGGAGGGGAGCTTGGAGACCAGCCGCAGCGACACGGTGAGGCCTTCGAGCTGGTAGTGCGGACGGAGGTAGAACTTGGCGGAGTAATAGCCGGGGTTGCCGGGCACGTCCTCCATCACCACCTCGGCGGCGGAGAGGGGGAAGCGTGCCTTGGAATCCTCGGAGGCGGTCGGGTCGCTGGTCACATACTGCATGATCCAGTTCTGGAGCCAACTGCGCATGTCCTCCTTTTCCTTGAAGGAGCCGATCTTGTCGCGGACGATGCACTTGAGGAAGTGCGCGAAGCGGCAGGTGGCGAAGAGGTAGGGGAGGCGGGCGGCCAGGGCGGCGTTGGAGGTGGCATCGGCGTCCTCGTATTCGGCGGGTTTCTGGAGGGACTGGGCGCCGATGAACACGGCGTAGTCGGTGTTTTTCCAGTGCGAGAGCGGCATGAAGCCGTTCTTGGCAAGCTCGGCCTCGCGGCGGTCGCCGATGGCGATTTCGGTGGGGCACTTCATGTCCACGCCGCCGTCGTCGGTGGGGAAGGAGTGGACGGGGAGGCCTTCGACCATGCCGCCGGACTCGGCGCCGCGGATGCGGGCGCACCAGCCGTAGGTTTTGAAGGAGCGGGTGATGTTGGTGCCCATGGCGTAGGCGGCGTTGGACCAGACGTAGTTGTTGTGGTCGGCGCCGGTGATGTCTTCCTCGAAGGCAAATTCCTCGACCGGGTTGGTCTTGGCGCCGTAGGGGATGCGGGAGAGGAAGCGCGGCATGGTGAGGCCGAGATACATCGCGTCCGCCGACTCGCGGAGGGAGCGCCAGGAGGCGTATTCCGGGGTCTGGAAGATTTTGGTGAGGTCGCGGGGGTCGCCGAGTTCGCGCCAGGATTCCATGTTCATCACGGTGGGGCTGGTGCCGGTGATGAAGGGGGCGTGGGCGGCGGCGGCGATTTGCGCCATGCCGGAGAGGATTTCGATGTCCGGGGCGGAGTGGTCGAAGTAGTAGTCGCCGATGATGGCGCCGTAGGGCTGGCCGCCGGGCATGCCGAACTCTTCCTCGTAGAGTTTCTTGAAGAGCGGGCTTTGGTCCCAGGCGGTGCCTTTGAATTTCTTCAGGGTCTTGGCGACGTCTTTTTTCGAGATGTTGAGGACGCGGATTTTCAGCGACTCGTCGGTCTCGGTGTTGTTGACGAGGTGGTGGAGTCCGCGCCAGGTGCCTTCGAGCTTGGTGAAGTCCTCATGGTGGATGATGAGGTTGATTTGCTCGGTGAGCTTGCGGTCGATCTCGGCGATGATGCTTTCGATGGTGGTGATGGCGTTGTCGGAGACGAGGCTGGTGGCGGCGAGGGCCTGCCGGGCAAGGGTCTGCACGGCGGTCTCGACGGCGCTTTTGGCCTCGTCGCTCTTGGGTTTGAACTGCTTGTTGAGCAGGGACTGGAATTCGCTGTATTCAGCGGTGGCGGCCTGAGGCGCGCCTTGTGCGGCGGCTGCGGTTTCGTCTGACATGGTGGTGATGGTGGGAATGGGTTTAGTTGGCGGTTTGTCCGTCGGCGGGTTTGGCGGAGGCGGAGACGGTGTTGAGGAGGGCGGGGTCGTTGAGGAGTCTGGCGATCAGGTCCTCGGCGCCGGTTTTGCCGTCCATGTAGGTGAGGAGGTTGGCGAGTTGTTCGCGGGTGGTGAGGAGTTTGTTGAGGGCGTCCACTTTCCGCGCGACGGCGGCGGGCGAGAAGTCGTCCATGCTCTCGAAGTTGAGTTCGACGTTGAGGTTGCCTTCGCCGGTGAGGGTGTTGGGCACTTGGAGGGTGACGCGGGGTTTGGCGGACTTCATGCGGTCGTCGAAGTTGTCCACGTCGATTTCGAGGAATTTGCGGTCGGCCACGGGACTGAGCGGCTCGGCCGGGTTGCCGGAAAGGTCGGCCATCACGCCCATGACGAACGGGAGCTGGACCTTTTTTTCGGAACCGTAGAGTTCGACATCGTATTCGATTTGAACTCTGGGCGCGCGGTTGCGCGCGATGAATTTCTGACTGCTTGCTTTGGCCATGTTATTTTGCGGGTGGTTGTTGGTTTATGGTTGCACTGACGAGGGTGTTGTCTTTCGGCGGATTGCTCCGTGAAAAATGGGGAGGGGGCGCGGCGGCGCGGGGCGCGCGCGGTTCAAAATTCCTCGGGCGGCTTGGCGCCGGTGATGAGGGTGACGCGGTCCATGGCGTCGGGGGTCATGTCCTTGATGATGTCCATGAAGTTCATGGGGACGAGGCGTTTCACGCGTTCGAGGATGAGCGGGATGGGGCTGGAGGGTTCATTGCGGGAGTAGTAGGCGATGATGAGGTCGATGGTGCGGACGACATCCTCGCGGGTCGCGATGCCCGCGGGGGCGCGGCGGGCTGCGGACGCATCGGCGGCGGACAAGGCGCCGCCGTCCTCCCGCGTCTCCGCTTGGGCGGCGCCGGACTCCCCTGCCCCACCCTCCGCGCCCGTGTGCGAGTCGAGGGCGGTTTTCAGTTTTTTCAGGTCGGCGATGAGCGGTTCGAAGGTCGGCCAGGTGGAGGCGGAGAGCGTGTCGGTAAACCAGGCGATGAGCGCCTGGGCGCTTTCCAGCGCGGAGTCGATGGCGGCGGAGGTTTCGGCGAGGAACTCGGGGGGCGAGTCGGAGAACGCGCCGTCGATGAGGGCGGTGGAGGGGGCGGCGGAGCCGTCGAGCAGGGGCGCGCCGTCGCGCGCGGCGAGGATGGCGTCGAGTCCCCACGCGCCGGCCTCGCGGGACTGGGTGACGGGGGTTTTGCGGAGGGTTTCGAGGGTTTTGTAGGGGTCGCCGGCGGTGCCGATGGGGGCGGCGAGGTTGTTGAGGCCGTTGACGCGTTCTTGCGGGTCGTTGCCGTCCTCGGGGTCGAGTTTCGGCCAGAGGGTTTCCCAATAGGTCGCGAGCATGTCGCGCACGAGCGAGAGGCCGGCGGCGAAGCCGGGGAATCCTTTGGTCTTGAGCAGGGCGACGGCGAGGGCGGTGGCGACGCGGAGGTCGCGGGACTGGCCGAGAAGCTCCTCGCAGCGCTCGCGCACGGCGCGCCAGTCGGCCTCCTCGGCTTGGGAAAACTGGGTCTCGGGTTTGCCGAGAATCATGCGATCGAGTTCAAAGAGCGCGCCGGTGGCGGCGAGGTCCTCGCCGGCGGGGTCGTCGCCGGGGACGGGTTCGAGAAATCTGGACAGGTCGATGCTCATGGGGATGGGTGGTTTTGTTTAAGGATCATTTCCCAACAGAGGCCCGTCTTTGGGCGGGGGCGGCTTTCCGGGGCGTCCGGGGGTGCCGCATGGCAGGTTTTTCGTTGGGGGAATGGTTGAGGGAATCGGAGTTCAAGTTGGGAATCGGTGTTTAAATTGGGAATCGGATTTTAAGTTGAGAATCGGATTTTAAGAGCATCTATCAAAGAAAACTGGGGTGGTCTGTTGTGATATAACAGAGTTCATGGTTTTTTTTGCGTCTTTGCGTGGGTGATTGTGTCAGGCACTCTAAGTTGAGCGGGTTGAATTGATGAAGTTTAATCGTCGGGTTTTCCGTGAATTTTTTGGGTCGCGGGCGGCCTTGGGTGCCGCCGGGTTCATCCTCGGTCATAAATTATAATCAAGTGACAGTGTATTTAAGCCGGGATTCCGGTTGAGGGTGAAGGCCGGCGGCGGGACCGGCGGGGTGGCGCGCGCGGCGGCGGCGGGCGGCGGCGGGTCGATGATGTCGCGGATGGCGCCGGGCGGGAGGCCGGTGGCGCGCAGCGGGCGGAGCAGCACGGATTTGGCGGCGGCGATTTCGTTGCGCGTCAGGCCGATGGTGCCGATAAACGCGAAGAGCCGGCGCGCGCCCTCGATGAACTCGCGCACCAGCCCGGCGTCCGGGTTGCCGGCGGAGCGCATGTGGATGAACCGGGCGAACTCCGCCGGGTCGGACACCGCCAGGTTTTCGGAGCGGAAGGCGTGGATGCAGGACTGGAGCGCGGCCTGTATCTCGGGCACGCGGGAAACAAGCCCGCCGCCGCCATTCGCGCGCATGAAGACGCCCCGGTAAATCTCAAGCGCCAGCTTGGCGTTCGCCTCGGAGATGCGTCCGTCCACCACCCGATACATCTCCGGCGCGCGCTCCTCGCTCTGGATGAGTTGCCGGAAAAGGCCGCGATAATAACCGCGCGAAATGTATTCCGCGACGGAGGGCCGGCGGGAGAAAATGCCCAAGCTCGCAAGCTCGTCCTTGGTCGCGCCGGTGATGCGGTTCGCGACATCGGTGGTGGACATGAACGAGGCGAGCGCCGTCTTCATGTTTTCCTCCAGCGCGGCCAGCCCGAGCGCGTGTTGGTAGAGGTTGGCGGCGATGGTGTTTTGCACGGCGTCGTTCGAGGCGAGCAACCATCTCAGGGAGGTCCCGCTGTCATACAAGGCGCCAAACAGGCTCCCGTCCGGGGCGGGCATGGTCTGGAACATCTCCGCGGAAATCCGCCCGGTGTCGCGGGAGACGACGCCGTCGCGATACGCCCGCAACTCGATGCCATCCGTGATGAGGATGCGCGCCTCGTTTTGTCCCGTGATGATGCGCGTGGACGCGGACTCGCTCGACCTGGAGAACCTTACGGGGAAGAAACTCGTCTGCGAACCGTCGTCGTAAACGGCGTGGCAATTCATGATCGCCGCCTGATAATGCGTGCCCAGCAGCGTGATGGCATCGTCCTGGGAGACGGTCAATTCGATCTTGTGCGACGCGACCATGTTCGGGAGCGACACCGAGCCGCCCGACGCTTTTATAACAATGTCGCCGGCGGTCGCGTCGGGCAACCCGGCGTCGAAGGCGAGCATGGTGTTGAACCTGCTCACCTCGATGTCGCCGGTCGCGGTCTCGATGTGGATGCCGCCAGGCGCGGTGGAAAAAATCGTCGCCCAACCCGCGTAGTCGGTCCGGGAGTTGGCGATGGAAATGGACCCCTCCCCGGTGGCGCGCAACATGCCGTCGAGCCGCATCGCCGCCTCGTCGCCAAAATGATAGGACTGGCTGCCGGTGGTGGTGACGCCGGAGAGAAGGATGTCGCCGGCGTTGCGAATGTGGAAGCCGGACAACCCGCCGTCCTCGCCCCCGAGCGCGGCGTGAAACACCGCATGGCGCCCGAGCGCATCGACGACCACCCCGCCGGCGCCGGGAACCACCAGCCCGGTGTTTTCCTCCATGAGCAACCCGCCGGTCACCACGACGAGGCCGCCCGCGGCCTCGATGCCGCCGCCCGCCCGAATCGTGGTCATGCCCGCCGCCGCGCCGTCCGCGCCGGCGGTCGCGAGAACAATGGAAGTCCCGGACGACGCGCCGGACTTGAGCAAACCGCGCACCTCGATGTCGCCGCCATGAGTCGCAAAAGACTGCGTGCCGAAAGTCTCGACCCCGGCGATGCCGATGAAACCCGCGCCGCCGACGCCGATGCCGCCGATGTCGCCCGCCTCGCCACCGCCGCCAAGCCGCGCGCCGAGAATCACCTCGCGGCCCGCCGCCTCAATCACGACCTGCCCCGCCGTCCCCGTGCTCACGCCGCCGCCCTCCTCAAGCGTGAACCCGCCCAGCACCCGAAGCCCCGCGCCAGCCAGCTCAACGGACGCGCCGGACTTGATGGTGGTCATGCCCGCGCCCCCGGCGGCGGCGGAGGCGGAGGTGGTGGAGGTAGTGGCGGAGGAGGAGGTGGTGGCGACGGTGGAAAAAACCACATCCGCGTCCGCCGCCAACGACGTGACCCGGCCTCCCACCACGATGTCCCCGCCAGCGGTGGCGAGCGTGATGCCGCCGGTGGCGGAGGTGAGCGCGCCATTAAAGACGATGCCAACCCCGTCCACGACAGCGGTCGTGATGGCGATGGAGCCGCCGGCGGTGAGGACATTCGCCGCGCCGGCGACGGTGAACGGATCGGCGGCATTGGCGATGAGGGCATCGGCGGCGGCGATGCCGCCGGCCCCGGCGAGAAGGATGCCGCCATTGGTGGCGGCGAGCGTGATGCCGCCGGCGGTGGAGGTCAGCACGGCATTGAGCGTGATGTCTCCGGCATCGGCGGCGAGGGTGATGTCGCCGACGGCGGAGGTCAGCGCGGCATTGAGCGTGATGTCGCCAGCGGCGGCGGCGAGGGTGATGTTGCCGGCGGTGGAGGTCAGCACGGCATTGAGCGTAATGTCTCCGGCATCGGCGGTGAGCGTGATGTCGCCGACGGTGTTGCGCACCGCGCCGTTGAGCGTGAGGTTGCCGGCGGTCGCGGTGATGGCGATGTCGCCGGCGGCGGTGAGGGTGTTCGCGGCGGAGTCGGTGATGAACGAGCCGGCTGTGGCGGTGAACGCGGCGGCGGAGTCGATGCGTCCCGCGGCGCCGGAGAGCGTCGCGGCGTTGGTGATATTGAACACGATGTCACCAGCAGCGGAGGCGTCGCCGGCGGCGGTGGTTTGGAGCAGGCCGGTTCCGGTGAAGGTGGCGGCGATGTAAGTTTGCGTGCCGCCGGTTTGCACGCCGGCGAGCGCGAGGGTGCCGGTGATGGCGTTAGCGTTGGCGGAGAGGCCGCCAGTGGCGGTGATTTGCGCGGTGGCGAGGATGCTTCCGGCGTCGGCAGTGAGGGCGATATCGCCGGCGGCGGTCAGCGTGTCGTTCAACGCGATGCTTCCGGCGTCGGCGGTGAGCGTAATGCCGCCGGTGGCGGAGGTCAGCGCGCCGTTGAGCGTGAGGTCGCCCGCGCTCGCGGTGAGGAGGATGTCGCCGGCGGCGGCGAGGGTGT
>JAIRTK010000278.1 GCA_031254955.1 Opitutaceae bacterium | reverse complement strand
AGTTCCGCCAGCCGTTCGGCTCCAAATCGGGGGAGAGGTCTCATGCCCCTTTCCTTGGCTGGCAGACGCGTAATCGCAAGTCATAAAGTGCCAATTTTATTCATAAATGGTATTATACCCTTTCCCAGTGAAAATTATACCGTTTCCCAGTGAAAAGCACACTTTAGAAGCAAAGCCATGTAGGGGCTTCGCTTGCGAAGCCCGTTGCTGGAGCACGGTTATCAAGCCGGGCGTCGCAAGCGACGCCCCTACAAAAGTGTGATTTTCATTGGGAATGGGTATTAACTGAGGTTAACGCGAGGCACGCGGGCCGGGTGGCACGGGCGACTCGCCTGTGGAATTGCGTGGCACGGGCGTCCCTGTCCGGGCATAGAAGCGCGGGCTTTCCAGCCAGCGACATCGCGGACAGGTTCCGAGCGAAGCGAGAAGCCCGCCCTGTCCGCGTCCCTGAAAAGGCCACGGGCGAGGATGCCTGTGCCACGCAATCCTGCGGGTCGCCCGCGTAATCTCAGTTAACAATGGAGGTTCCTCGCTATTTCGAGTGGTTTGTTTTTCTCACGCAGAGGCGCGGAGACGCGGAGAAATCCAGGTTTTCTCTCTGCGCCTCCGCGTCTCTGCGTGAGTTTATCGGTTTGGTTTCACTCATCGAAAATAGCGGGGAACCACAATGGAAAACTATTCCGGCTTTTGGCCGGCGGGTTGCAATCTGCGGGGTGGCGGGTGGGCCGTCTTGGGGATTTTGGCGGCGGCGGCGGGCGTTTTTTGCCGGTCAGGGCGAGGAGATGAGGCGCCACTTGGCTACTTTGTCGGGGTGATACATCAGGCGGGGAACTGCTTCGTTGAACGTATGAGCGTCCACTTCAAAAACATACTCTCCACGTCCTTCAGGATTGGTGCAGCGCAGCAGGTAGCGGCTGCCGTCGGGACTCATGCCTTTTTCGATCACAACGGCATAGCTGCCGGAAAAGGGCGCGGGCGCGGCGGGCGGCGGGCGCGTGGGGGCAACGGGCCGACGCGGGGGACTGGTGACTTGGCGCGAGGGGTTGGCGCCTTGGCTCGGGGGCGGGGATGCCTTCGGCGGGGGGGAGGGTTGCGCCGGGGCGGTTGTCTCGATGGGCGGCACCGTGACACGTGGCGGCGGCGGCGGGGCAGGGGCGGGCGCCACAGGGGGGGGGATTGTCGCGGGGGTGGCCGGCGGCCAGGCGGAGGGTTGGTAGGTAATTGAAGGGGCGGGGAGCGCGCTGCTCACCGGACTGGCGGCGGGGGCGGTTGGCGGGGGGTAATCCGGCGGGGTGGGGGCGCCGGTCGCGATTTTTCCCGGCGACCAGAAAAAAGCCAGATAGCCCACCAGAAGCAATAGCAGCAATACTATCGCAATCAGGAAGGTGTTGGTTTTCTCATTTTTTCTTCGTCCGGCCATTCAATCTTTTTTATTAAAGTGCTCCAGTCTGTCGCCGTTTTCGATGGCTAAGACAATCGGTGGATGTCAGGCGTCAGGAGAGGCGTTTCCGTGTCGGTGGTTTTTCTTCTGAATGACAGGCATTCCGCTTCGTCCGGGCTGGCTATTGGGCGTTTTGAAAAATGGCCAGAGGTGGCCGGGAGGTCTCTTCGAGGCTTCCGTCGGGCGGGGCTGGCGGGGTGGAATTTCACAGGCAACCCGGAGCGTGGTCGCGGGGGTTTCGGAGAGGTTTTCCTGTCTTGGTTCCGGCACGGATTTGAATTTTTCGCGGTGTCTTGATGTCTTTGCGTTTTGCACGTCTTCGCGGTTAAATAAACAGGCCGGCCCTTTAATATAGCGGGGGGCCTTGCTCTTGCCGGAATAGTATTTGCCGGTGACATGGTATTATCCGAGAGGGTTGCCGCGTGTCCGAAATGTCCTAAAAAAAAAGGGTTCTCGCCGGGGAAGCAGCGAGAACCCTCTTGGAGGAAGGGATTACCACTTCAGGCCCACGCCGACGAATCCCCACAGTTTGTTGGTGCGGTCGTGGCCGCCGGAGGTAAGGTCGGAGCGGTTGTTCGCGGTGCCGTATTGGACGCCCGCGGTGGCCGACAGGGTTTCGTTGAACCAGACCGTGGTGCCCAGGGTGGCTCCGTAGTAGAGCCATGTGTCCTTTATGCTCGCGCCCGTTGCGTCGGGATAGTAGTCATCCGCATCGCTGTGGCCGACGAAGAGGCTGGCGTCCACGCTGGCCTTGAACTGGGCGAGCCGGTAGGGGAGGCGGTAGCCGGTGGAAAGCTCGAAGGTGAGGGTTTCGAGGCGGATGTCGTAGTAGGTGTAGCCGGCGACGCCCAGGCCGTCGAGGATGTCCCAGAGCGAGCCGAGGTTGTAGCTCGCGCCGAGGGCGAGTTCATACGAATAATCGGTGTTTTCGTTGTCGGCCTGCGGGTAGAAAAATCCGGTGAGGCCGGCGTCGAACTGGATGCCTTTGTATTCGTAGCGGTAGCCGCCGAAGAGGTCGAATTCGTTGTCGTATTTGCTTTCAAGGGGCTGGTTGAACCAGCCGCCGACATAAAAGCCGTCGCCAATAGGGTTGAACTCGACGTTGGCTTGGAGGGTCTGCCCGGTTTTCTGGGCGCCCCGGAACACGTATTTGCCGGTATAACGGATGTCGGCGGAGCCGGTCCATTCGGTGGCTTGCTGCGCGCCGAGGGTGGCGGTGGCGAGGGCAAGTGCGATGATTGATAGTGTAGTTCTCATTGTTTGATTTGTAGGAGAGACACCGGGCGCCGGTTTTCCGGTCGGGGTTTGAGGCCTGCCGGGAGACAGGCGCCCAGGTGTATTTATCGGGTGCGAGACTTATGATGCGCGGGACTTAGTAAACGAAGGTCGTCTCTTCCTTGACCATCGGGCGGGGGAGGAAGGAGGAGTTGAATTCGAGGCGGGTGGTGGCGACGCCGGACTGGGCGGCCTTCGCGTGAATCCTGAACTGGGTCTTGCCTTTGGGTTTGATGACCACATCCGGGAAGACGACTTCCTTGCCGTTGATCGTGGCGGTCTGGTCGGTGACGGAGATCGGGTTGATTTCGTCGCTGAAGACCACGCGGACCTGGCTGTTGACTTCGCGGAAGGTGCCTTGGTTGGTGATGGTGATGGTGTAGATGACTTCGTTGCCGACGCGGATCGGGTCAACGTTGTCCGCGATTTCGGTGAGCACGCCGGGGGCGCCTTCCCAGATGGTGGTCGCGCTGGCCGTGTCGGAGACCTTGGCGTTGGAGGCGCGGGCCGTGACGCTGTTGGTGGTGGTCTGCGGCTGGTTGCTGGTGATGGTGACCGAGTCGGTCAGGCTCTGGCCGGGGGCGAGGCCGGGAATGGTCCAGACCACGCGGTCCTTGCTCTGGTTGCTCGGGTTGCCGGAGGCGGACACGAGGGTGACGTTCTTGGGCAGGTTGTCGGTGACGGTGATGTTTTCGAGCGCCACGTCGCCGACGTTGGTGACGGTGATGTTGTAGGTCGCATCACGATAGACGAAGATGCGGTCCGGGCCGGTCTTTTCGACTTGGATGCGCGAGGTCACGATCTTGGTCGGCGCGGCGGTGGTGGAGACGGTGGCGGCGTTGCCGGCGGTGGCGGAGGCGTTGTTCACGTATTCGCCGGGGTTGGCCGCGGTGACGGGGATGCTGACGGTGCGGCTTTGGCCGACGGCGAGCGTGCCGACCGGGATGGTGGTCGCGCTGGAGCTGCTGAGGCCGGGGGGCAGGTTGTCGATAATGACGACATCGTTCGCGTCGGCGGTGCCGTTATTGGTGACGGTGATGTTGTAGGCGAACTGGTCGCCGAGTTCGACGGTGGCCGGTCCGGTCTTGGTGAGCGCGAGGCGCGGGGTGCCGGCGCGCAGAGGGAGAATGACAACGGGATCGATGCAGACTTTGGAGGTCGTCAGGAACTGGCCTTCGCGCGTGGATTTCACCACGATGGTCTTTTCCTCGATCTGGCCGGCGCTCATCGAGGGGAGCGCGGCCCAGCGCAGGGTGCGTCCGTCTCGGGTGGCTTCCGGGGTGGTGCTTACGGGTTCGAGGCCTTCGGGAATCGTCTCGGAGATGTTCACATCCGTGATGTTGGCAAGCGCCGTGACGCGCAGGATGTAGGTGGACTCGGCGCCGACTTGGCCGGGGGCGTTCACGAGTATTTTTTCAACCGTGTAGAGGTTTGAGTCGAAACGGGAACCCAGCGCCGCCCCGGCCGCGGAGGTGGCCGGTGCGTAGCCCGACGAGGCCGAAGTCGTCGAAGCCGCCATGGTGGAGGTGGAGCTTTCAGCGGATGACGCGCTCGTGTAGGACGAGGTCTGCGTGCTCGTGGAAGGCTGGGCCGTGACGGTGGCCTGGGGGATGCCGTCGCGACGAGGATATTCCGGATAGTTTTGCGCCGGAGGCTTAGCCAAGAGGCTCGCCGTAAAAAGCGCCGCCAGCCCGAGGGCCAGAGTGCGCAATGCACGCATGTTTTTTTTACACGTTGATTTCATTAGTGTTATTTGTGGTAGTTCTACTTGGATGACCTAGTATCTTGGAATCAGACAATTCGTCCGGCAAAAGTGCCAGACAAATCCGAATGAATTGGTTTTCATGAAGTAAATGGGATTATGTTGCACCCTATTTGGCGAGAATTAAAGAACATATATACGCGATTCATAAAAAAAAGAAGGTGGTGATTTAAGCCAATGACTTGCGAGTAGGCAGTATTTTCAGGGTTTTGTCAACAAGGCTGATGCGGTAAGTTAATGTTGTTAGCGTTTTTTTACGAATACTCCGTCACGCATGGGATGTAAAAAGTCGCATCGTCCGGCGATGTCGGGGTTGTGGGTGACGAGGATGATGGCCTGGCCGTTTTCCTTGGCCAGGCGGGTGAGCAGTTCGAAGACCATGGCGGAGTTTTTTACGTCAAGGTTTCCAGTGGGTTCGTCCGCGAGAATAATCGAGGGTTGATTGGCGAGGGCGCGCGCGATGGCCACCCGTTGCTGTTCGCCGCCGGAGAGCTGGTTGGCGAGGCGGCGGGTTTTTTCGCCGAGTCCGACGGCGTCCAGCAGTTGCGCGGCGCGCGCGGTCATTTGCGCGGGCGTGGCGCGGCCGAGTTTGCGCATGGGGAGCATCACGTTTTCCAGCGCGGAAAACTCGGGCAGCAGGAAGTGAAATTGGAAGACGAAGCCGATGTGCTCGTTGCGCACTTGGGTGCGTTTCTCGTCGCCGGCCTGCGCGAGGTTTTCGTTTGCGATCCAGATTTCGCCGCCGTCCGGTCGGTCGAGCAGGCCCAGCAGATACAGCAGCGTGCTTTTGCCGCAGCCGGACGGGCCGACGATGGCCGACACGGTGCCCGGCTCCACCGCCAGCGACACTTCGCGCAGCACCTGCACGCGCGCGTCGCCCGCGCCGAGGTGGCGCGTGAGGCGCACGCAGCGGATCGCCTCGTTGGCCACAGGGGTTCCGGGCGCGGCGATGTTCATTGCGACGCCCCCCGGATAATGGCCGCCGGCTCCAGCAACGCCGCCCGGCGCGCCGGCAGCCAGCTTGCGATCAACACCACCACGGACGCCGCCAGCGCCGCCCCGGCATAATGCGCGCAATCCCACGCCACCACGATGTGGTCGGTGGAGAAGATGCCGCGCACGCTGACCGGCACGCTCGACACGCCCCAAGTGCCCAGCGCGCCGAGCAGCCACCCGAGCGCGATGCCCGCCGCGAGCACCAGCCCGCCTTGCAACATGAACACGAGCGCGATGTCCGCGCGCGTGTAGCCCATCGAGCGCAGGATGGCGATTTCCCGCGTCTTCTCCATCACGATCATCGCAAGCGTGTTGAACATGCCCAAGCCGGACACCACGATGATGGTGAACACCGTGATCGCCGCGAGGATGCGGAAGAACCGGAAGACATCGAGCCAGACTTTTTCGCGTTCCTGCCAACTGGCGGCGCGGTGGCTCGCGATTCTCTCGATTTGCCGCGCGATTTCCGGCGCCCGGTCAGGGTTTTTTAACCCGACTTGCAAATACGACGCGCCGTGGGGCTTGCGCAGCAGCACGCGCGCCTCGCCGAGGTGCATGAACACGCGCACCTTGTCGATGTCGCGGATGCCGGTCTCATAAATCGCCGACACGCGGTAGCGGGTGGACTGGCCGCCGTGGGCGATCAGGACGGAATTGCCCGGACGCAGCCGGAGCCGGTTCGCGAGCGCCGAGCCTACCAGCACGCCGGACGGGGCCTTGCGAAAATCGTCCATGCTTCCCACCACGAGCTGGCGCCCGATGTCGGACACGGCCATGTGGTTTTCCAATTCGATGCCATACACCTGCCCCGACTCCTCGCGCGTCGCGGACTGGATGCTCACGTTGCCGCGCAACACCTCCGACACGCCGCCCACGTCGGGGAAGCGTTTGATCGCGTCGGTCAACCGTCCCGGCTCCGCGACGCCCTCCTGGTATTTCCGGTTGCTCTCGACTTCCACGCCGCCGGCGTAACGTCCCTCGGCGTCGATTGCGCTCAGGTTCACGACCGTCGCCTGAAACTTGTCCTCCACCCGCAGCGCGCCGTCCGTGCCCAGAATCGTGCGGATAAAAAATTCCTGGAAGCCCGTCGTGATCGCCTGGGTGAGAATAATAAAGCCCGTGCCGAACGCGATGCCCGCGAGGCTCATCATCATGGAGCGCCGCTTGGCCAGCAGGAACCGCAGCGCGATTTTGAGGTTGGTGAGCATCGGAAAGGTTTTAAAAATCAACCGCGAAGGACATGGAAGGCAGGAGGGTTGGAAAGACAAAGGGTCTGAAATGGGTTCCTCGCTATTTTCGATGACTGAAAGCAACCAATAATACCAGTTCCGAAGCATTTTTAGACTTTAGGCAGGATTGGTGCCCTAGGTAGGGCGAGGCGTCCCGCCGAGCCGTTGCCGCCCCTCGGCTCGGCAGGACGCCTCGCCCTACCCAAAATATAAATCTCGTTCGGAAATGGTATAAAAGAGCCACAAAGAGGCACCAGAAGCACACCCCATCTTGCGCCTTTGTCAGGCCACCCGGCTCCGCGCTCGTGGTGCGCCTTTTTACAGTCATTGGAAACGAACCGGTCATTCAAAATAGCGAAGGCCCCAGAATTAAAAGCAAATCAACCGTGAAAACCGCGACGAGCCATGGTTGCCCTTGGGGTCAATCCTCGGGGAAGCCGGGTTTGCCGACGCCTTGGGTCATCAGGCTTTTTAATTCGTCGAGGTGCCGCTGGTAGATTTGGCGCGGGGTGGCGGTGTGTTTTTTGCAGAGCGAGGCGGCCATGCCGACGACTTCGCCCATCATGCCGCCAGTGCGCATGACGCGCACGGTGCCGAGGGCAACGTGGGTGACGCTGATGTTGCGGCCGGCCATGAAGAGGTTTTCGATGTTGCGCGAGTAGAGGCAGCGGTAGGGCACGGCGAGGGGTTTTATGCGGGGGGATTTCGAGATGGCGAGGAAGGGTTCCTCGGTCATGCCTTCAAGGGGTTTGGGGAAGTGGAGGTCAACGCCCCAGGTGGTCGTGAAGGAGCCGTCGGGGAAGGTGGCGCCGTCGAGGATGTCCTGCTCGCGCAGGATCACGTCGCCGAGGAGGCGGCGCGACTCGCGTTTGCCGGCGATGTGCGCGACCCAGGCGAGTTGTTTGCCGGCGTAGTCCGCTTTTTTTTCGGAGCGGTTTTTCAAGAAGTCCCAGTTGCCAAAAACGGCGCGGAGGCCGTGGTCGCGGATGCGTTCGATTTCGGCGACTTGGTCACGGTTCATGCCGGTTTCCCACTTCCAGTCGCCGCGGAGGCCGGGCTGGGCGGTGCGTTCGTCGAACTCGATGGCCCAGGGGCACGCGGGGAAGGGGACGGGCGCGGGGGCGTCTTCGGCATACCATTGGACGGAGGCGCCCATGACCATGCGGTCGGGTTGCGCGGGGGCGCGCGGTTCGGCGGTCTCGGCGCGGCTTTCGCGGCCTTCGCGCCAGTCGGCGCCGGCGAGGAAGCCGATGGTGGCGTCGCCGGTGCAGTCGGCAAAGAGTTTCGCGCGGAAGCGGAGGCGTTCGCCGGTGAGGATGTTGGTGGCGATGATGGCGGTGATGCGGCGGGCGGCGGCGGCGGGGGCGGGGGCGGTCTCGACGGCGTCGGCCTGGGTGTTGAGGAAGAGGGTGATGTTCGGCTCGGCGCGGATGAGGCGTTCTTTGCGGGCGTCGTCGTAGTTGGAGGCGGGGCCGCCGTTGTGGATGTGTTTTTCGGGGTGTCTGGCGGCGATGGCCGTGATTTGGCGGCTGCGTTCGGCAGCGGGTTTTTCCTTGGCTTCGCGGATGTTCCAACGGCCGATGTTGTTGAGTTCGTCCATGAGGTAGCCGAGTCTGGGATAGGGTTGTTGCTCGATGCGACCGGAGGCGCCGACGCGGATTTCGGAGCTGTTGTTGCCGCCGAGGACGGGGCGGTTTTGGATGAGGGCGACTTTGCAGCCGAGGCGGGCGGCGCTGAGGGCGGCGCAGCAGCCGGCGAGGCCGCCGCCGGCGACGACGAGGTCGAACCCGCCGGCGTCGATGACGGGTTGGCGCGGGCGTTCGGCGGGCGGGGCGGCGGCGGGGTCGTTGGTGAGGAAAATGGCGTCGCAGCGGGCGTTGAAGCCGGTGAGGTCGCGGAGGGCGAGGGTGTTTTCCCCGGCGCGGAGGGTGATGGCACCGCCGTCCTGCCAGTGCCAGTCGGCGCCTTCGGCGCCGAAGGTGACCGGGAGCGCGGCGCCGTCGGCGAGGAGTTGGAATCGTCCGGGCGCGCCGGTTTTTCCCCAGGGCGCCACCCAGTCGCGCGTGCGCACCCAGACGCGCCATTCGCCGGCAGCGGCGGCGTGGATGGTCGTGGTGGCGTCGCGCACGGGCGCGCCGAGGCCGTGCGCCATGAGGTAGGGCGAACCCATTTGCAGCATGGATTCGTTGTCCACGACCCAGCCGCCGTGATTGGCGAACGACTCGGCTTCGACGAGGATGCTTTCGGCGCGGGCGGCGGCGGCGGCGGAGAGGAGCGGCAGCAGCAGCGCGAGCGCCGGCGGCCAAGGGGATGTCCCAGGGGGTTTCATCGCGGGCGAGTAAGCGGCATGGAGCGCCGTTTGGCCAGCAGGAACCGCAGCGCGATGTTGAGGTTGGTGAGCATTACCGGCGCTCCGGGGCGTTGGCCACCCGCACGCGCTGCCCGTCGCGGAAGACGGACGGCGAATCAATGATGATCGCGTCGCCTTCCGCCAGCCCGTCGAGGATTTCAACATAATCAAGCCCCGCGAACCCGGTGCTCACGGGGCGCAGCCACGCGCGCCCGTCGCGCACGGTGAAGACCGAGTTGCCCAGCACGCCGCGGCGGTCGGCCAGCAGGGCGTTCTCGTGCCGGTCCACGGTGATGCTGGCTTCGCCGGTCAGGCCGGGGACCAGCAAGGCGTCCGCGATGTCAACGTCCAGATAGGCGATGTAACGCCTGGTCTTTTCGTCCGCGTTGGGCAGCACGCGCTCGACCCCGGCCTTGAACAACCGCCCGCCGTAGCCGAGCAGTTGCACGTTCACCGGCAGCCCTGGGCGCACGCCCGCGAAATTTTCCTCGCTGATCTGCGCCTGCACCAGCCGCTCCTTGGAGATGACGCGCGCCAGCACCTGGCCGCCGCCGATCAGGTCGCCCGTGCGCGCAAAGATTTCCGCGATGGTGCCGTCATTCGCCACGGTCACGCTCATCTTTTCCAGCATGCGCCGTTTCAGCTTCAGCGTGTTCTCGTAGCTTTCGAGCGCCTGCTGGTTGCTGATTTCTTCGTTGGCGAGGCGGTCCTTGAGTTGCTCGACGGCGCGTTTGGCGCGTTCCACGTCGATGGGCGCCACGCGGCCTTGCTCGACGAGGCGCGTGTTGTTGCGCACGTTTTCCTCCGCCGTCGCGATCTCGAAGCGCGTCGCCGAGCCGATGGCGATGCGCGCTTTCAGGGCTTTGTATTCCGACTCGATGCGCTCGATTTCCAGTTCCAGGTCGCGCGTGTCGATTTGATATAAGACCTCGCCGGCTTTCACCTCGCGTCCGAGCTGGACATGGCTGGCGACGATGCGTCCGCCCGCCTCGCTTTTGATGTCCATGGTAAAGGACTCGCTCACCACGATGTTGGCCGGGACGATGCGCACGGCGGCGCCGCGTCTGGCCGCGTCCAGCACCGCGACGGGCAGGGTTTGGTAATAGATTCCCCAGCCGGCTGCCCCGGCGAGGAGGAGCACGGCGGTCAAGAGCAAAAGGGTCTTCGACTTCATGAGACGGGTTTGGGAACCGGGTTTTTGTCGTGACGGAGGTCACGCGGAGCGGGCAGGGCGGCCTTTTCGAGGCCTCCGCCGGACGGGGCGGCGGTTGAAATTTTCATGGGAAAAGCGGGGCGTCGTCGCGGGCGCCCCGGAGCGGCCGCCCTGCCGCCTTCGGCCAGTCGTTAACGTGTTTTGGATGGTGCGTCATCATGGCGAAAAACAGGGGCTGGCGAACGCGTTTGTTAAGAATTTCCGCCGCCGTTCACCGCCGGGTCGCGTCCGCGGCTGGACAGGCAGGCCGCCAGGGCGGAGGCAAACGCGGCGCGTTCGGCATGGGTTTGCTGGAGCACGTTGGCGAGATGGACGCGGGCGTCTTCCACGGCGCGCGCAGGCGCCCAGCCGTTGGCGAAGTCCTGCCCGGTCAATTCCAGTCCCGCTTGCGCGCGGGCCAGGTCGCGTTCTGTGTTTTTCAGGCGTTCCCACTGGAGTTGCAGGCGCAGCGCCTCGGTCTCGCGTTCGCCGCCCTCCTGTTTTTCCGCCTGCGCGCGGCGCACTTCGAGCGCGCGCAGGCGGTTGAGCGAGGCGAGTTGGAGGCCTTTGGTTTCCTGGCTGTCGAATACGCGCCAGTTCATGGTGCCAAACGCGTTCCAGCTCGTGATGAGCGATTTTGGCCCGAGGACGTTGTTGTCCGGCGCGCGGTTTTCCTGGGTGACGGAGAGGTTGAGGCCGAATTTGGGCCACAGGCGGGTTTTCTGGATTTCGTAATTCAGGCGCTCGGCCTCGATCTGGTCTTTAAGCTCGGCGAGCGTGTTCGAGGGCGCGACGCTCCGGGTGTTGACGAGCATCGCGAGCGCGTCGTCGAGCTGGCCGAACGGGGGCAGCCCCTCCGGCAGGGATTCGAGGTCGGCCTCGGTGACGCCGGCGAGCCGCAGCAGGCTGTCGCGGAGCATGGCGTATTCGACCTCCTGTCTGCGCGCCTCGGGGCGGAGGATGTCGAGGTCGCGGCTCGGGCCGTCAAGCGCGGCGGCGGCTTGCGTGCCGTCGGCGATCAGTTGCTCCATCTGCGCATAAGTCTCCCCGGCGCGGTCCAGGTTGCGGCGGGCGATTTGAAGGCCGTTTCTGGCGAGCATCAGGTCGAGGCAGCGCCGGCGGATGTCGAGCGCGAGCAGGCGGCGGGTCTCGGCGATGTTGCGCCCGGAGATGGCTTGGCGCAGTTTCCCGATTTGGTAGTTTTTGGCCAGCGCGCCCCAATGAAAGACGGGCTGGTAGAAGCCGACGTTGAACAAGACGGCGGTCAGCACCCGGTCGCGGTCGTTGGCTTGGATGGTCTGGCCGTTGATTTCATACGCCCCGTCCCGCCGTTGTTCGTAGGTCGCGCCGGCGTTCACCCAAGTTTCGAGACGCGGCAGCATGGGCGCGCGGGCGACGAGGGTGTTGGCCTCGGCCTCGGCGAGCGCCCATTCGCGCATGACGACCTCGGGCGCGCTCACGAGCGCCTTGCGCAGCAGGGCGTCCAGCCCCGGCAGGCTCCGCTCGGGCAAGGCGTCTTGCAGGCGGGAAATCGCGTCGGCGTCCGTCGCCGTCCGGGCCGTGCCCGCCGCCGCGATCCCGATCATCGCGACGACCAAGGCGCGGCGCCGGATGCGTTTTAGGCGGAAAGGAATCATTGGAATCAAGGTGCGAAAAGACTGTCGGGACAAAAACAGAAAAAAGGGAACACAAGTGACATCGAAACCAAAGACGAGTGCAAAAAAGCCCCTGCCGGAGGACGGTGGCGTTTCAAGGCGAAGCCATGCGTCAAAAGGGATGAGCCAAGGCGCTCGCGCAAGGAGCGGCGGCGTCCCGCCGCCGGACGAGGCGAAAGCCTCGCCCGTGTGCGATGAGTCGCGAGAAAGTCCGTATGCGATGGTCTGCGCATGTGATGCGCTGCGCGATGCGATGAGCTGTGTGATGCGCTACGCTGCGCGAAAGCCCGCGTGCGCAGGGTGCTCGCGTGGCTCGCGTCCGGCGGCGGGACGCCGCCGCTCCTTGCGCGAGCGTCTTTTTTTTGGGGGGACTCGACTTTGCATCGCACCCACCGGACAGCCGGAAAACCGAAAGACGCCGCGTTGCCCAAGGCGGGGCGTGCATTTTCGTGGGTGGGTGGGGTGCACGCGGGACGCGGGTGTCGCCTGGTGAGAGTGCCGGCGGGGTGCTGGCGGGGATGCTGGTGGACGCCGGGCAACAGGTTTTGGCGGGACGCCAAAACCTGCACGCGGGACGCGTGCGCTCCCCGAGACTGATGCGCTTTATCGAGGTTATACCCATTCCCAATGAAAATCACACTTTTGCAGGGGCGTCGCTTGCGACGCCCGGCTTGATAACCGTGCTCCAGCAAAGGCCGTGCTCCTGCAACGGGCTTCGCAAGCGAAGCCCCTACATGGCTCTGCTTCTAAAGTGTCCTATTCACTGGGAAAGGGTATGACTCACTACTCGCTACCCGCTACTCACTACCCTTTCGCGCGCGCACTCCGAGCCTGATGGTTTTGTCGAGAAGGAGAGGGGACTATTTTTTCGCCGCTTTGCCCGCCGTTTCCGGCGTTTCTTGCATCGTCTTGACAGTGGTTTTCAAGGCGTCGAGTTCCGCGCGGAGCGCGTCGTTGTCGCGCCGGAGGGTGAGCACCTCCTGCACAAGCGAACTGAGCACGTTTTCCAGCGACGAGGAGGTTTGGGTCACCGAAGTGAAGGCGCGGGCAAAAGCCTCGCGGTCGGCCTGATGCTGGCGTTGAAACTCCAGCAGGAGCTGGATGTTTGCGTTGGATTCCGGCGTCGATGACCGGCGATCTCCGGCGCCGGCGCCGGCAAGAACCGAAAGGCCGAGAAGCGTGAGGACGAGCGTGAGAATACGGAATTTCATGAGAATACCATTTGGCGAAAACGAAATGGCTTTGCGATAAAATTTTACACCAAGCGAACGCGGACAACAGCCTGCACCCAGCGTCTTACAACCCTGCTGCCAATGCTTTGCGTCCATTATCAACTGAAGTTACGCAGGGCGGCGTAGCGCAGGCGCGGGAGCGCCGGTAGGGAGGCCTCTCCGAGGCCTCCGCCGGGCGGGGCTGCGGTTTGGATTTTCATGGGGAAATTGGAGCGTGGTTGCGGAGGCCTCGGAGAGGCCTCCCTACCGGGGGCGGGTTGCGCTTGGTGGTTCAAAATATTCCCGTCCGAGCCACCTTAGTTAGATCAGTTGTCAATCTCTGTTGCGCGGGTTGCGCAGATTGCGCGAGATGCGCGGAAGAGTTTTCCGGGGGCGGCGGGGTGGCCTTGGCGCGGCCTCTCGCCTGCCTCCCGCTAGCTTTTCGTTGGCCTCCCGCCTGCCTCTCGCAGGCCTTCCGGTGACGTTTTCGCCAGCCTTCAGCCAGCCTCCAGCCGACGCTTGCGCGGGGCCGATTCAGAGGCCGAGCAGGCCGCCGTTTTCCTTGAGCCAACGCTCGGCGTCGCGCCAGCCGGGGCAGACTTCGCCGACGCGCGCCCAAAAACGCGGGGAGTGGTTCATTTCCTTCAGGTGCATCAACTCATGGTAAATGATGTAGTCGCGCACGTTGTCGGG
>JAIRTK010000245.1 GCA_031254955.1 Opitutaceae bacterium | reverse complement strand
GTGGGAGGCCGCACAGGTCATCGCGGTCTGACGCGAGGTCGGGCACTATGGAGTCGGCGGTGGTGGCGGCGGCAGCGGCTGGGCGGCGGGACGGTGGCGGCGGGCGTAAAGCTCGACCTTGTGTCGAGCCGGGATTGGCGGGCGCGGCCTGACGCGAGGTCAGGTACTACATGTTGCGGTAACTTCAGTAGTCCGCGGTCTGACGCGAGGTCAGGTACTACATGTTGCGGTAACTTCAGTAATCCGCGGTCTGACGCGAGGTCGGGATATGCATGTCGCGTAACTTCAGTAAATCACACTGTAGCTCATGCCGGCGCGACGGCTTTGGGCGAGGCGGGCGAAGCGGTTGAATTGGTCGCGGTTGAGGAGGTTGCTGATGCCGATGTAAAACGAGTGGCGGGGGAGGCGTTTGCCGCGCGCGGGCTTGCCGACGGTCCAACTGCGGCCGAGGCCGAGGGATAGCTGGGTGTTGGCCGGATAGTCGAGGTAGCTGCGGGTCTTGTCTTCGTAGTAGGCGATGTAGTCGCTGACGGTGGAGAGGGTGAGCACCGCATAGTAACCTTTGTATTTGCCTTCGGGGGCGCGGTAGGTGGTGGAGAGGGCGAAATTGGCGGGGGGCAGGCGGGCGATTTCGCGTCCGACTTGTTCGGGGCGGTCGGGCGAGGCGAGGGTGACGGCTCGGGTGTAGGCGGCGCGGAGGTTGATTTCAAAGCCGCGTCCGAGGACGCCGCGGACGCGGAGGGTGCCGCCGGTGAAGCGTTCTTTGCCGGCGGCGACGAGTTGGGGTTGGGTTTGTTCGGCGTCATAGACCGGGTCGTTGTAGAGGGGGTTGCCGCGGGCGATGTTTTTGTTCTGGTATTGAAACAGGAGGGCGGTGACGCCGATGTGTTTGAGGAACATGCCGCGGAGGCCGAGTTCGATGCCGCTGGTGGTTTCGTTGCCTTGAATTTCGCCGGTGCGTCCGTCCACGCGGGTGCAGGGTTCAAAGGCGGTGCTGGCGTTGGCGAAGAGCAGGATGCGGCGGGGGACGAGCTGGTAGTTGACGCCGGTGAGCCAGGTAAGCTCGTCGCGAACGTCCTCGGAATAGGATGTGATGCGGTTGGGGGCGAGGGTGGGGTGGTTGTCCACGGAGAGTTCGACGTGATCGAATCTCATGCCGGCGGTGGCGACGAGTTTGCCGCGCCAGAGGGCGAGGCGTTCGCTGAGGGCGGCGGAGGTGATGGAGGTGGTTTCGTCGCGGTCGATGCGGCGGTCGCTGTAAAGGTCTTCGCTGAAGGTGGGGAAATAGTAGTCGGGGTTGTGGGGGTCGAAGGAGCCGTAGGCGGTGGTAGTGATGGTCCGATCGGGGTTGGTGGCGGTGGGAGCGTGGTAAGTGTAGGTGTGGGTGAGGCCGGGGCGGTGGAGGTAGTGGTAGCGGGCGGTGTAGCCGTCGGCGTCCTGGGTGGTGTTGTCCAGATAGCGGTCGGTGCGGGAGTAGCGGGTCTGGATGTGTTCGAGGCGGAAGGTGATTTTGTGGTCGGAGCGTTTGAGGGCGAGGCGGTAGGTGGCTTCGGCGGTGGCGCTGAAGGCGTCCATGGGTTGCTCGATGCGGAAGGGTTCGCGGGTGCCGCTGTAGCGGCCGGCGTCGAGGAGGTATTGGCCGACGACGAAGCGGTCCTGCCAGAGTTCGCGGTTCCAGGCTTGCATGTTGCCGCGCAGCGAAAGCCGGCGGGAGGGGGAGCCTTCGTATTGGAGGGAGGCCGAGGAGATGCGTTTGTGGGTGAGGGCGTTGGGGCCGTAGCTGTTGAAGGTGGCGAGGGGGAGGTAGGGGGCGAGGATTTTTCCGGGGGTTCTGATGGTGCCATTCCGCGAGTAGGGGATGCCGGCGGAGGTGTTGGCGTTGTAGCGGCGGTGGTCGATGTTGAGCATGACGCTGTGGCGGCGGTTGATGCGCCAGGTGAGGCCGCCGCTGATGTCGGTGATGCGGTAGTAGGCGAAGTCCACGGGGCTGTCGCTGTTGCGGTGGTCGATGGCGACGCGTTGCCAGACTTTTTTGCGGATGAGTTCGGAGGTGAAATCGGCGCGGGCCTGGGTGTAGCCGGTGTCGTTGCCGTAGAAGTAGAGGCGGCCTTGGCGGCGTCCGGGGCGGTTGGTGACGAGGTTGCGGATGCCGCCGGGGGCGGCGCGTCCGGTGACGGGCGTGAACGGTCCTTGCCAGATTTCGGTGCGCCCGGCGTTGAGCACTTCCGGGATGCCGGTTTGGGTGAAGCCGTTGCGGAGGATGGGCGTGGGAAAGCCGATGAGGTTGGCGCGGTTGATGGTGGTGGCCACGTCGGCGGGGTTGGTGGTGCTGGCGGCGGCGAGGTTCAGCTCGGCGTCCACGGCGACATCCACCTCGGCATCGTAAGAGGCCTCGCCGACGAGGAGGTCGTTGGAAAACGGCGCCTCGGACATTTCGGCATCGGGGCCGCCCATGCCGGTGGGGTCGGCTTCCTCGTCGGCGTCGCTTTTGACGGTGAGGCCTTCCATGATAAACACCGGTTCGCCGGACTTGGCTTTCTCGGCGAGCGGGTTGAAGACCATTTGCTGCGTGGCTTCGGCGACGGCGGCGTCGGTGCCGGCGGTGTCAGAGGAGGTGCCGCTGCCGTCGGCGTCGGTGTCCGCCACCACCGCCGGCGCCGCGCGCGCGATGGTGCCGGCGGCTCCGGCGAACAGCGCGCCGAGTAGCGCGAGCATCACCGCCGCGCGCGCAAACGCCGCTGTTGCTAAAAAACGGCAAAAGCCACGCGCAGGCCTTGGCAGGGCACGGGGGGTCGTTAAGGGAAATTGCATGCAATGAAGCTGGATGACGCCAACAGAAGGAACGCGGTTTCAATCTCGGGCCACAAAAAAAACATCCCGGTCCGCGAATAAAATTTCGGCGGCGAAGCAGGCGGTGAAGCAGGCGGCGAAGCAGGCGCCCGCACCCCGGCCCGCGGCAGCGTCTCCCGCGTTACTAAATGCGAGCCGGCGCGCGCGCCCGGACGGACGGTCGGCCTCCTGGCAACGGTCCGCCACGCTGCGTCGCTTTTTTGTTGAAGGCGGGCATTATTGCGCACCGGAAATTTTCGTCCCGTGGTCGCGATGCGCGCGAGCGGCCCGGTTTTCATTTTTTGAATTTGAGACAGGCGCATAAACGCGGGCGGGTGCACTCCAAAACGAGGCCAGCCGTCCCCGTGCTCTTTCCTCTTTCCTCTTTATCTTTCTCTTTATCTTCCTCTTTATTCTCCTTTTTATCTTTTCCCTTCTCTTTTTCCCCCAGAGGCGCCGCCCAAGGGATAAAGAATAAAGATAAAGAGGAAAGAGAAAGAGAAAGCGGAAAGGAGAAGCGATTTCATGGGCAGGGCTTCCGTCGCATCCGGAGGAAGAAACGCGCCGACGCATTTTCCTTCTTCGCGTTTCCAAAAATATCTGTTCAATGACCGGCCATGTTTACTGGCATTGTCGAAGAAACCGGGAAAGTCGCGTCGTTTGAAAAAACGGACGCCGCGTGGAAACTGCGGCTCGAAGCCAAGGCCGCCCTCGCCGGCGTGGCGCATGGCGACAGCATCGCGGTCAACGGCTGCTGCCTCACCGTGGTCGCGTTTGACGC
>JAIRTK010000194.1 GCA_031254955.1 Opitutaceae bacterium | reverse complement strand
TCTCGGAAGACGAACTCAAACGCCTCGAAAAAGAAGTGCAAGCCGCCACCGACAAAACCATCAAAGACATCGGCGACCACCTCGCCAAAAAGGAAAAGGAACTCACCACCGTCTGACCGGCTGTTGGTCATATCAACATCTGTTAGGCAAAATATAATATAAACATTACATATATATGGCACATCAAATCATATGCTCAAATCCAAATTGCGGCTATCGCGGCCCAGCTAAAAGAAAAGCAAGAGGAAGCTTCATAGTCGGGCTTATCCTATGTTGTTTCTTTTTATTGCCAGGGATTTTGTATTTCATGCTCAAGTCCGGCTATCGCTATTCTTGTCCGAAATGTGGCATCCAAATCAGCAATGATAATTAAAGAAGATGAGCCGAACAAGGCGCTGATCTAGCTGCGAATATACAAGCACAAAAAAGCAAAGCTAGTCCCCGGTTTTCGCTTGGGATTTATGTTTATATAAACTGCCGTCGTTCGGAGGCACAGGACAGGTGCCGGTCGATTATAGGATAAACGCGTGCGTGGGTTGGGCGTGGTCCCGGTTGAACCGTGATCGTGCCGATCTTCGCGGGTTGGTTACCGACAGTGCATGGGTGCGTCTTGCCCGCATGCTCTAGGCTCGTGCGTGGCGGGCGGGCCTCTTGTTAGCGACAGGTCAAAAATAAAATCCTGATTCGCATCCCTCCTTTGATTTTTCCCAAAAAACCTGATGCCCCCTCTCGTCAAATACCTCTGCGGCTTCATCCTCGGCTGGCTCATCTACATGGGCGCGATGATGACCACGGTTTACGACGGGATGCTGTCGCTGCTCTTTCAGCCCTTCATGGCGGCGCTCGCCAGCGGTGTTTTTGTCGCCATCGCGCTCCTTTTTGGCCTGCCGCTTCGGACGCCAAAGATAAGTAAAATCTGGCACGGCGCGGGTTGGCGGGTGCTTTTCATCACGACAGCGGCGATCGGCATTATGATTTTCCATGCGCGGCTTGGTCTTCAAACGGAATGGATGAATCCCCAAACCGGCGAAAAAATAAAAACCATGACCCCGCTGGCAGGGCTGGCCTACTACCTCCTCGCCATTTTCCCCATCGTAAACTTTCCCGGAAAGAAACCCCCGAAGCCCCCCCGCGCCCCGCCATCCTTGAGTTTTTGACTGGCTGGCGGCGCGCGCGCCGCTAGGTTCCCCCGTGGCATGAAAAACTTCTTCACTTCGCTGCTCGGCTCGCTGGCCGGGCTGGTCATCTTTTCCCTCGGGGCGCTCTTCTGCTCCTTCCTGCTCATCGTGGTCATCGCGTCGCTGGGCGGCGGCGGCGGGAAGAAAAAAATCACGGTCGAAAAAGGCTCCTACCTCGTGCTCGACATGTCGGTCAACCTCACCGACGCGCCGCCGCGCATCGACCGCAACCTCGTCGCCGGCGCGCTCGCGGGCGGAAACGGCACCCCGCCGGTCCTCCAACTCCGCGAAGCCACCCGCGCGCTCCGCTCCGCCGCGACCGACCGCCGCATCGCCGGCGTCTTTCTCCACGGCCGCTTCACCCCCGCCGACTACGGCACCGGCTACGCCGCGCTCAAGGAAATCCGCGACGCCCTCCAAGCCGTGAAAGCCGCGCGCAAACCCATCATCGCCTTCCTCGACTCCGTCACCGTGCGCGAGCTGTATGTCGCCTCGCTGGCCGACGAAATCGCGCTCGACCCCTACGGCGAACTGCTCATGCCCGGCCTCGCCTCGCGCCCCGCCTTCTTCGCCGGCGCGTTCGAGAAATTCGGCATCGGCGCGCAAGTCACGCGCGTCGGCAAATACAAGTCCGCCATCGAACCCTTCACACGCACCGACATGAGCCAGGAAAGCCGCGAACAGATGCAAAAACTCCTCGACGACATCTGGGACGAACTCCGCGGCGGAATCGCCGACGCGCGCGGCCTCACGCCCGCCGGCGTGCAAAAAATCGTGGACGCCGAAGGCCTCATCCGCCCCGAATCCGCGCTCGACGCCGGACTCGTCACCCGCCTCGCCTACCGCGACGAAATCATTGCCGAAATGAAAACCCGCACCGGACGCGCCGCCGGCGAAAACGAACCATTCCGGCAAATCGCGCTCACCGATTACGCCACCACCATGCCCGCCTCGTCCGGGCCGGCGCCCGCGCCGCTCAAGACCGGCGCCCCCCCGACCGGCGGGGACCGCGTGGCGGTGGTGTATGCCGAAGGCACCATCGTGGACGGGCACGGCGCGCCCGGTGAAATCGGCGGCGAACGCTTCGCGCGCGAAATCCGCCGCCTCCGCCAAGACGACGGCGTCGCCGCCATCGTGCTCCGCGTCAACAGCCCCGGCGGCTCCGCGTCCGCCTCCGAGCACATCCAGCGCGAACTGCGCGTCGCCGCCCGCGCCAAACCCGTCATCGTCTCCATGGGCACCTACGCCGCGTCCGGCGGCTATTGGATCTCCGCCTACGGCGACCGCATCTTCGCCGGACCGGGCACCATCACCGGCTCCATCGGCGTGTTCGGCGTGCAATTCGAAATCCAGAGACTTTCCAACAACCTCGGCGTCACCTACGACAGCGTGAAAACCGGCAAATTCGCCGACGCCCTCACCATCACGCGCCCGAAAACCGAGGAAGAGCTGGCCGTCATCCAGCGCATGGTGGACTGGATCTACGACGAATTTGTCGGCAAAGTCGCAGACGCGCGCGGCATCGCCCGCGAACGCGTCCACGAAATCGCCCAAGGCCGCGTCTGGTCGGGCGCGGAGGCCCTCCGCCTCGGCCTCGTCGACGAAATCGGCGGCCTCGACGACGCCATCGCCTACGCCGCCGGAAAAGCCGGCCTCAAGCGCGGCTACAAAGTGACCGAGTTTCCGCGCAAAAAAGAATTTACCGAAGTGCTGGCCGAATTCTTCCAAGACATCGCGCCCAACGCCGACACCCGGGCCGCGCCCGCCGGCGGAGCCATCGACCAGGCACTCGCCCGCCTGAAAACCGAACTCACCGCCATCAACCAGTTCAACGACCCCAAAGGCATCTACGCCCGGCTCCCGCTGGAATTGACAGTGCGCTGATATTGGCAATGCGTTGATATTGACGATACGCTAATATTAACGGTGCGCTAATACCAATTCGGAATGAGATTTATATTCCAAGCAGGGCGATCTCGCCGAGACCGCCGACGCTTGCCGAGGGGCATTCGCGGCGATTGCCAAGCATCTCGCTTCGCCCGGAACGGCAAAACCGCCCTGCCGGCAAAGGTTATTTTTCAGGTTCCTCGCTATATTTTGAATGACTGAGAAGAGAGAATAAACCACGGAGGCACGGAGGGCACGGAGTTCGGAGGGAGGAGTTTGAATAAAGAACCTCGGGGCTTGCCCCGAGGTATTGAAGACACCGGCAACGGATTCCGTTGCCTTGAAAAACGAAGCAAGCTTCGAGGCATTGAACCTGAAGCAAATAAAAAAACTCACGCAAAGCCGTGGAGACGCAGAGGGCTTTTGATTAATACCCATTCCCAGTGAAAAGCACTCTTTAGAAGCAGAGCCATGTAGGGGCTTCGCTTGCGAAGCCCGTTGC
>JAIRTK010000090.1 GCA_031254955.1 Opitutaceae bacterium | reverse complement strand
TTTCGTTCCTCTTGGCGCGTTCTCGTTCTCTTTCTCCCTCGGCGGAACCGTCCGGTGGTGAAAGAAGAAAGATAAAGAGGAAAGAGAAAGAAGCGCGAGAACGAGGAAGGATAACGATAAAGGTAAAGAGAACGAGAACGCGGAACGAGAGGGGGAAAAAAGAAGGGGCGCCCGGAGTGGGTTCCGGGCGCCCCTTATGGCAACTCCGACGCGCGGGACGGCGTCAGAAGGTAATCGTCAATCCGGCCCACAGGCGGCGGTTGTCGGATATCGTGCTGTAGGTGTTGGTGTCGTGTAGCTCTTTGTCGAAGAGGTTATAGATGCCGGCGTTGAGTTTCACCCATTGGTTGAGGCTCCAGGTCGCTCCGATGTCGAAGAGCGCGTAGTCTTTGTAATCATCGCCCACGTCCCGCCATTGCGTGCCATACCAGGCGCCGCGCATCCAGACGCCGACTTCCGGGGTGATGTCCCAGCTCAGGGTGCCGTTGGCGTGGTGCTTGGGCATGGCGTTCAGCGGTTTCCCTTTGTTCGTTCCGCTGGTCTGCTCGGATTCGACAAAGGTGTAATGGGCGTTGAGTTTCCAGTTTTTGAGAAAGCGATACGAGCCGCCGGCCTCGAAGCCCCTGGTCTCGGCGGTGTCGATGTTGATGGACATGCTGCCGTCCCTGCTCCATGCGTCCGGGTCGAGGTATTTATTAAACTCATCCGAGCCGCGCAGGACGGTCTTGCTGCCGATCTTGTCGTCAAACTTGTTATAAAAGCCGGTGAGCGTGAGGTTGAGCGTGTGGTTGATTACAAGGGAAACCCCCGCCTCGTAATTCGTGCTCGTCTCCGGCTTGAGGTCGGGGTTGCCGAGAAGCGGGAGCGTGCCTTGGCCGCCGATGCCGGAGAGGCCCGCGGTGGTTTGCGTGAGCGTGGGGGTTTTGAAGCCGGTGCTTACGCCGCCTTTGAGGGTGAGGTGCCGGGTGGTGTTCCAGACGAGGTAGGCGCGGGGGCTGACTTGGCCGCCAAAGGCGTCGTGGTGGTCGTAGCGCACGCCGCCGGTGAGGGCGAGGGGGGCGAGGAGGCGGAATTCGTCTTCGGCGAAGAGGGAGTATTGCCGCATGGAGAGGGTTTTGTTCGGGTAGGTGCCGTCGGGGCGGGGGTGATCGACATCGTAGGCGACGCCGTCGTGACCTTCGCTGTCGATGTATTGGGCGCCGAGGGTGAGGTTGTTTTTCGGGAGGGGGAGATGCATTTTCGCGTCGGCGACCAGATTTTGGATTTCGAGGGTGCGGGGCACGGTGTATTTGGTGGTCGTGCCGGATTTCACGATGGAGACGTTGCGGCCGAGGGTCTCGGCATCCTCGTAGTGCACCGCGATGTCCGAGGTGCCGATGGCCCAGCGCCCGGTGTGCGAGAGCGAGGCGTAGTCGCGGTTGAAGCGCAGCACGGGGTCGTAGGGGCTGTCCGCTGTCGTAATGGTGGTGCCCATGGAGCCGGTCTTGCCCGGAGTGCCTTCGAGGCGCTGGCGGCTGGCGCCGCCTTCCAGGATGATGTCGTGCTCCGGCGTGGGGGTGTAGGAGAGGCGCGCGCCGATGGTGCTGGTGTCGGTCTTGCGGGCGCCGTGGCGTCCGGGGCTGTTTCCGGGGACGGCGAGGTCGTCTTCGTCGCGGTGGTAATAGCGGCCAAACACGGCCAGTCCGAGGGTGTTGGGGAGCAGGGGGCCGTTTGCATAGATGTCGCCGGAGGATTCGTCGCCGAGCCGGTGGTCGAGTTGCGCGGTGTAGTTGCCGCCGAGCGAGCCGCCCCATGCGTTTGCGACTTTGCGGGTGATGATGTTGACCACGCCGCCCATCGCATCGGAGCCATAGAGCGTGGACATGGGGCCGCGCACCAGCTCGATGCGCTCAATCGCGCCGAGCGGGGGGAAGAAGCCGGTTTCGGCTTCGCCAAAGCCGTTGGGGCGCATCTGGCGCGAGTTTTGCCGTTTGCCGTCCACAAGGATCAGCGTGTAGTCGGAGGTCATGCCGCGCAGGCTGATGTCGTTTCCGGATTTGCTGTTGGTGATGGTGACGCCCGGCATGTCTTTGACCGCATCGACCAGGGTCACGAAGGGTTTGGCCGCCAGTTCCACTTGACTGATCACCGAGATGCTGGCGGGCGAGTTGGCAAGGGTTTGCTCGAAGCCGGACGCCGTGACGACGAATTTGTCGAGCTGGACCAAGTCGTCCTTCGATGCGGTTTCCTCATGGGCCGCGCGGGCGCGGTGGGCGCGGCGGGCGCGGTAGGCGCGGCGCTGGTCCGCCGGGTCTTTCGTGGCGACCGGAAGCGCGGGCGAAACCGTGTCGCTGGCCGCGGCCACGGGGGCTTGGCTGGAAACCGCTTGGGCGGGCAGGGTCTGTTGCGCGCCGGAAAACACCAGCGACGCCAGCACGGCGGCGGGCACCAGAGGGCGCAGGCGCGGGAATGCTTTGCGAAACATGCTGCAAATCAATTTACTATGCATTGTCTTTTTGGATTCAGGATTGCTGGTCATAGGGGAAGAGGAATTGGCGTCTGTAAATGAAATCAAGTCTCATGCGCTATAAAAAGCAGGCAGAGGCAGTCAATGAATTTTTAGAGAAAGAATCTCAAAATCATGACTTAGTGCCACATGAATTTGATATAATTTATTAATGAATATATAATTGCAGATAGATTGCCTGTTTTGGGAAAGGCTGTCTTTTTTTGGTTTCCCGCTATTTTGAATGGCTGGAAAGGGATGAACCGAAAAACGGTGCCTGCATCGTGGCGCGCTGGTGCGTAGGCGCGCTGGCGCGTAGGCGCGCTGGCGCAAGGAGGGGCGGCGTCCCGCCGCCCGACGCGGGCGAAGCCCGCGCCCGTTTCGCAGGGATGAGGACGGACGCACACGGGTTTTCGGATTGCCTGCCGGCGGATGGGCGAGGTGAGTGAGCGAGCGGACCGACAGGCGGGCGGACGGACAGGCGGGCGAGGCGCGTTGCGCCTCGTCGGGCGGCGGGACGCCGCCCCTCCTTGCGCCAGCGCGCGTCCATGCGCATGGCCATCGAAAATAGCGAGGAACCACCAAGATTAACGCGAGGCAGGGCGGTCCGTGTGACAGAGCGGTTCGGATGGCAGCGGTTCGGGTGGCAGCGGGCGGTTCGGGAGGCACGGACCTCCCCGTCCGTGGATGGCGCTCCGTGCCGCCAACCTCCGCCGCGCCCTCCCTCCCGGACTCATGGGCGGGGTCGCCCATGCCACGCCACTCAAGCCCATAAGCCGTCCGCGTAATCTCAATTATTGACTGTTGTTGCGTGCCCGCAGACAAGGCGTGGCGACCCGCCGAGTCGCATCTGTGGCGCGGACGGCCCGACCGCAGGCTTGCGTTGCATGGGCGGCCTGGTCATGCCACGGCGGGCCGCGCTGCCAAGGCGGACAGGATGCCGGCGCGCCCGGTCGTTGGCGCGTCGATGTCGCTTCCTTTGGAATTTGTGTTTTCAAAACACGAAACTTTCCCGTGTAGTCGCCGTGTGAAATCAAAACTGAAATGGGGCATTCTCGCGACGGGCGGCATCGCCA
>JAIRTK010000129.1 GCA_031254955.1 Opitutaceae bacterium | reverse complement strand
GGGCGGCAGGGAGGTAGCCTTCCATGATGTGCATGATGTGTGTGGGTTGGAGTGTGGAAAAAATACGGCGCGCAGCGGATGGGGGTTTTATCGTTCTCCTAATCGTTCTCTTACTCGTTCTCGTTCTCGTTCTCTTTATCGTTTTCTTTATCTTTAGCGTTCTCGTTCTCGTTATCTTTCTCTTTCTTTTTCTCTTTATCTTTATCGTTCTCTCTTTGGGTTTCGCGGCGTTTCGAGAACGAGAACGAGAAAGAGAACGAGAACGATTGGGAGCGCGGTTAGGAGGCGAGCTGGTTGCGGATGCGGAGCGTGAGGGCGGGTTCGTCGAGCGCGGCGAGGTGTTCGCATTCGGCCTCCAGGGCGGCGGCGAGGTCGCGGGCGCGTCCGAGGGCGACGGGGCCGGTCTCGCAATCGACGACGAGCGCGCCGGCGGCGGCGGGCGCGAGGGCGCGGGCGGCGGCGAGGGCTTCCCGCCACGGGTCGGCGCCGGGATGGTGCGGGACGTTGGCGCGTCCGTCGGTGAACACGACAAGGAGCGCGGGGCCGCGGGCGGCAAGCAGCGCGGCGGCGTCGGTGAGCGCGGCGGCGAGCGGGGTGCGCCCGCCGGTGGGCGCGTCGCGCAGGGCGCGTTCCACGCGGTCAACGTCGCGGGTGAAGGGCACGGCGAGCGTGGCGGTTTCGCCGTGGAAGAGGAGGAGGGCGACTTCGTCGCGTTTTTGGTAGCTGCCGGCGAGCAGCCCGGTGGCCGCGCCTTTGGCGAGGGCGAGGCGGTGTTGCGCGGACATCGAGCCGCTGGCATCGACGATGAAGAGCACGCGCGCCGCGCCGCGTTTGGCGCGTTCGTGCTGGCGGAGGTCGGCGCGGTGGAGGGCGAGCGCGGGGGCGGGTGGAAGTGGCATTTTGCCGTTTGTGACAAGCGGCGGGACGCCGCTTCCACTTTGGCCGGCGACGGCATCGCTTGAAGTGCGCGCGGCGGCGGCGGTGAGCGTGGGCGCGAGGGCAAGCGAGCCGCCTTCGCGCAAGGGCGCGCTGCGGATGACTTCGCCGGCGGGTCGCGCGGCGGTGTCGCGGCGTCCGGCGGCGGCGCGGTGTCCGGGGGCGGTGGCGCGGGCGGGGGGCGGCGTGTCGAGGGCGAGGTGAATCGCTCCGGGGACAGGGATGGCGGCGGCGTCCGGCGGGGGTATTTCTTTTTCGGTGACGGTGGCGTCGGCGTCAGGTTGGGGAGTGTCCGCGTTTTGCGGGTTTTGTCCGGCGTTTCCGCAGGACAGAGGCACGGGCGGGACGCCCGCGCCGGCACGCGGGACGTGTGCGTTCCCCGGCGGCGTGGCGGCGGCGTCTTGTTCGTGTAAGGGCGTGGCGGCGTCTTGTTTTTTGGGGTGGGTGGGGGCGGCGTTTTGTTTTGGGAGGTGGGTGGGTGCGGTGTCAAAGCGGCTGGAAGTTGTTTCCATTTTTACCGGCTCGAAGGGTTTTTTGCGGGTGCGGTGGGGGAGCGCGAGACGGGCGGCGTGGCGGAGGTGCGCGTCGGTGATGGCGGGGGCGTTTTCCCACGCGGCGATGGCGCGGGCGGCGCGCACGAGGGCGAGGTCGCCGCGCGCGCCGTCGAGTTTGAGGGCGGCGCAAAGCGCGGCGGCTTGGGCGAGGGTGGCGTCGTCGAGCGGAATCGCAGGGAGGCGGGCGCGGGCGGCGGCGAGGCGGGCGCGGAGTTGTTGCGCGGATGTTTCCTCGGCGTTGACGAATGCGCGCGGGTCGGCCTCGTAGGCGAGGCGGCGGCGGAGGGTCTCGACGCGGAGCGCGTGGTCGGCGTGCGTGGCGACGCGCACGCAGAGGCCGAAGCGGTCGAGGAATTGGGGGCGAAGCTCGCCTTCCTCGGGGTTCATGCTGCCGATGAGGATGAAGCGCGCGGGGGCGGATTCGGAGATGCCGTCGCGCTCGACGCGCACGCAGCCGCTGGCGGCGGCGTCGAGGAGCAGGTCAACGAGGTGGTCGGGGAGCAGGTTGACTTCGTCCACGTAGAGGACGCCGCCGTCGGCTTGCGCGAGCAGGCCGGGGCGGAGCCGCCGGCGGCCTTCGCGGAGGGCGGGTTCGAGGTCGAGGGCGCCGATGACACGGTCCTCGGTCGCGCCCAGGGGGAGTTCGATGAAGGGCGCGGCGGCGGCGCTGTGGAGCGCGGACGGCTTGTCCGCCGGCGGGCGGGCGGGCGTGCCGCCCGCGCTTCCTAGCGCGGCGAGGCCGCGCGCGGCGGTGCTTTTGGCCGTGCCGCGTTCGCCACGGATGAGGACGCCGCCGATGCGCGGGTCGATGGCGTTGAGCAGGAGCGCGAGGCGGAGGTCGTCCTGGCCGACAATGGCGGTGAAGGGGAAGGGCGGGGGCGGTGGTGGCGGCGGTGGTACTGGCGGCGGGGGCGTGGCGGATGTATTCATGTTTTGAAGGGCGGGGGCGCGGATGGGTTTATGTTTTGACGGGGGGTGACAGGAAGTGATGTCAGGACTGGGAGAGGGGCACTCGAAGCAGGTGTCCCTGCCTCTTTCTTCTTTCCTCTTTATCTTTCTTCCTGGCCGGCTTCTCGCTTCGTTTGGAACTCCCCGCTCGTGCCTGACGAAAGAGAAAGATAAAGAGGAAAGAGGAAAGATTCCGGACGGTGGCGGCACTTTCTGGTGCACTTGTTTTGAAGGGCGGGGGCGGTGGTGTATTCATGTTTTGGATTCGAGGACGGACTCGGTTTCGAGGAGGGTTTCGCGCAGGTGGGCGAGGGTGGCGGGTTTTGCGTTCCAGAGGCCGCGCTGGCGGGCTTCGAGCAGGCGCTCGGCGATGGCGTGGAGCGCCCACGGGTTCGCGTGGCGGAGAAAGTCGCGGGACTCGCCTTTGGTGTAGGACTCGGCGGCGTCCTCATACATCCAGTCGGTGATGACGCCGGCGGTGGCGGAGTAGCCGAACATGTAATCCACGGTCGCGGCCATCTCCAGCCCGCCTTTGTAGCCGTGGCGGCGGATGGCGGCGAGCCACTTGGGGTTCACGACGCGGGTGCGGTGGACGCGGAGCGCCTCGGCTTGGAGCGTGCGGTTGACGGGGCGCGCGGGGTCGGAGGTGTCGCCGTGGTAGGCGCGGGGTTTGCGGCCTGAGAGGGCGGAGATGGCGGCGATGAGGCCGCCTTGAAATTGGAAATAATCGTCGGAGTCGAAGAGGTCGTGCTCGCGGTTGTCCTGGTTGTGCAGGGCAAGATCGACGGTGGCGAGGCGGCGGCGGAAATCGGCGGCGGCTTCGGTGCCGCCGGGCGTGTCGCCGCCGTAGGCCCAGCCGCCCCAGGCGAGAAAGGCGCGCGCGAGGTCGTCGGCGTCGCGCCAGTTGTGGTTTTCGATGAGGTCGAGCAGGCCGGTGCCGTAGGCGCCGGGCCGGGAGCTGAAGACGCGGAAGCCGGCGCGGTGGCGGGCGGCGGCGGGGTCGATGCCTTCGCCGACAAGCGCGGCGGTGTCGGCCAGGCAGTGAGCGCGGACGTGGTTTTGCGCGGGCGGTTCGTCGAGCGCGGCGACGGCGCGCACGGCGTCGTCGAACAGGCGCATGAGCTGCGGGAAGGCGTCGCGGAAAAATCCGCTGACGCGCAGGGTCACGTCGGCGCGCGGGCGTCCGAGTTCGGCGAGCGGGATGATTTCGAAGCCGGCGGCGCGGCTGGTGCCGGCGTGCCATCGGGGGCGGACGCCGATGAGGGCGAGGGCTTGCGCGATGTCGTCGCCGCCGGTGCGCATGGTGGCGGTGCCCCAGACGCTGAGCGCGATGTTTTCCGGGGGCGCGCCGGTCTCGGCGGTGTGGCGTTCGATGGCGTCGCGGGCGAGCGCCTGGCCGACGGTCCACGCGGCGCGCGAGGGCAGGGCGCGGGGATCGACGTTGTAGAAGTTGCGTCCGGTGGGAAGCACGTGGGCCATGCCGCGGCTGGGCGCGCCGGCGGGGCCAGCGGGGATGTAGCGTCCGTCGAGGGCGCGGAGGAGGGCGTCGATTTCGTCGGTGGTGCGGGCGAGCGCGGGGGCGAGGCGGGCGGCGATGAAATCGAGGACGGGAACGGCGGCGGCGGGCGCGGAGAGGGTTTCGGGGTTGAAGTTGTTTTCGACGAGTTGGCGGATAAGCGCGCGGGCGTGGTCGTCGATGGCGGCTTGGGTGGCGGCTTGGGTGGCGGAGGGGGGAAGCGGTATTTTGCCGTTTGTGGCAAGCGGCGGGACGCCGCTTCCACTTTGGGCGGCGGCGGCGGCGAGGGTTTCCGTGAGCGAGGGGATTTCGCCGTTGGGGTGGCGCGTGAGGGCGAAGAGCAGGTCAACGAGTGTCTTGCCTTCGGGCGGCTGGCCGAGGATGTGCAGGCCGTGGCGGATTTGGGCGCGACCGAGTTCGCAGAGGTAGGCGTCGAGGTCTTCGACGAGGTGGGCCATGTCGCGGGCGTTGAGTTTTTCGAGCGAGCGCGGCGCGCCGGATTCGCCGGGGCGCTCGTCCCATTCGTGCGTGTGGTCGCCGTGGCGTTGGCGGCGGATTTCGCGCAGGTCGTCAACCAGGCGGGCGTCGCGGACGAGTTTCCAGATTTGCGCCTGGAGGAGCGGGAGTTTGGGCGGGTCGAGCGCCTCGGCGCGGTAGTAGTCCTCGATTACGCGGGCGAGCGTGGCGACGGGGCCGTGCAGGTCGGCGTGGGTGAGCGGCGGCACGAGGTGGTCGATGATGACGGCGCGGGCGCGGCGTTTGGCTTGCGCGCCTTCGCCGGGGTCGTTGACGACAAAGGGGTAGAAGAGCGGCAGGTCGTCGAGAAGCGCGTCGGGGGCGCAGGCGTCGGAGAGCGCGACGGCTTTGCCGGGGAGCCATTCGAGCGTGCCGTGCTTGCCGAGATGGATGACGGCGTCGGCGCGCCACGCGGCGGCGAGCCAGCGGTAAAACGCGGCGTAGTGGTGCGTGGGGGCGAGGTCGGTGGCGTGGTAGATCGCGTCCGGGTCCAGGCCGAAGCCGCGCGGGGGCTGGAGGGCGATGAGGACGTGACCGAGTTCGAGCGCGGCGAAATGGAAGTGGGTGTCGTCGGTGTGCGGCTCGTCGGGGAGCGGGAGCAGGCGGGAGGAGGGGCTTTTGCCGACGGGCGTCCAGCGGACGGGCGCGGCTGCGGGGCCGTGAGCGGACGGCGCGCCCCAGGTTTCTGCCATGCGTGTTTGCAGCGCGGCGGGGAGGGCGCGGAACCAGGAGACGTATTCGGAGCGCGGATACTTGTGCGGCGGGGAGGAGGGGAGGGGCTGGCGGTCGTCGTAGGTGCCGCAGGCGAGGAGGCGGGCGAAGAGGGCGGCGGAGG
>JAIRTK010000110.1 GCA_031254955.1 Opitutaceae bacterium | reverse complement strand
TCCATAGTTCATTGCGCCATTGCGGCGCAAATCTCCCCATCCAGAAATCAAATCAAGGACACATCCTTTTATCCACTTCTCTCTATAAGTAAGCCACTAACAAAACGTAAAAACCTCCTGGGTCAGACCGCCGTGGGGGTGGTGCGTGTGGCAGGAATAGGAGCGGAAACCGTCCCTGCTGGGAAGCGTTGCGTCTGGCTTCGAATGTTCCTTAATACCCATTCCCAATGAAAATCACTCTTTTGTAGGGGCGTCGCTTGCGACGCCTGGATTGATAACCGTGCTCCAGCAAAGGCCGTGCTCCAGCGACGGGCTTCGCAAGCAACGGGCTTCGCTTGCGAAGCCCCTACATGGCTCTGCTTCTAAAGGGTACTTTTCACTGGGAAAGGGTATAAAAATAGGCCCGCGACATCGCGGACAGGTTCCGGAGTGAAGCGAGGTGCCTGTCTTGTCCGCGCTCCTGGAAAGGCTGTGGGCGGGATGACGGGGAAAGGGGGAGGGCTGAAACATGGGCGGGCGCGCGTGTCACGCAAGCCGGACGGCTTCGCCGTCCACGGGCGGGGCGCCCAAGGCACTCGAAGACACGGGCGGGGCGTCACGGCGTGTCCCCCCCGTCGTCGTCAGGTCGCCTAGGGCACTCGAACCCACGGGCGGGGTGTCCGGGGCACTCAGGCTGGTGATTTTGTTTGTATTAGGCCTTGAGGGGGGGCCAGCGCGCGCGCGGCGGTGGGGCCGAGTTCGAGCGTGTGCGTCGGGAAGGCGAATGAGAGGCCGCGCTGCTCGACCGCGCGCATGATGGCCAGGCTGATGCGTTGCTTGGCCTGCAAGTGCGGCACGAAATCCGCCTTTCTGGTCATGAAGAGCAGCCAGATGTCGAGCGAACTGGCGCCGAAATGGGTGAACTGCACGATGACCGAGGCGGGGTCGATGGCGGCGTCCGCCGTCGCGATGCGGCGGATTTCCTCCACGATTTCCTCAAGCTGGGCGGCTGTCGTGTCGTAGGTCAGCCCGATGGTGATTTCGACGCGGCGTTGCGTGATGCGCGAGAGGTTCACGATCGACTCGGACGCCATCGTCTTGTTCGGGATGGTGACGAGCGTTTTCTGCGGGGTGCGCAGGCGGGTCGAGCGGATGCCGACATGCTCGACCGTGCCGGTAAAATTGCCGATCTGCACCGCCTCGCCGATGCGGAAGGGTTGGTCGATCGCCACGACCACGGCGCCAAAAACATTGGCCACCGTGTCCTGCGCGGCGAGGGCCAGCGCCAGGCCGCCGATGCCCAGTCCGGCGAGCAACGCGCCCACGTTTGCCCCCATGCCTTGGGCGATCATCAGCACGCCAAACACAAACACGGTTCCCTTGAGCGCGCTTTTGAGCCACGGCATGAAGGCGGTCACGCCGAGGTCTTTTTTTCTGGCCAGCGCGTGCAGGTGGTCGGCAATCGCGCCGGTCACGCGAAGCGCGAGCCAGAAGAGCGCGAGCATGATCGCGAAGGCGCAGGCGTGGTTGATGATTCTGTCGATCGCGGGCGGGGGGTGCAGGATTTTCAACGCGACCACGGAGCCGATGATCAGCACGACCAGCGACAGGGTTTTTTCGAGGGCGTGGGAGAGCCTGAAGTAAAGGCCGCTTTCCAGTTTGCCCAGCAGCCGGTTCAGCAGCGCGAAAACCGCGCGGATGACGACGCGGCGGAGCAAAAACGCGAGCAGCACGGCGCCGGCTGCCGCGAGATACCGGCCTGTGTTGCTGTCGGGATTGATGCCTAATTTGAGCAGGATGCTGTCGATGAGTTTGTCCGATGCGTGGTTGGCGGCATCCAGATGTCCGATGAGGGTCCCGGTCGCCGTCGCCGTGGAGGGGGCTGGGGCGGCGGGAGTGGCGGCGGCAAGGGCGTTGGGAGTGGCGACGGCGGGAATGGCGGATGCGGCGGCGGGGGTAGTGGTGGTGGCGGTGGCGGTGGCGGCTGGGGGGGACGTGGACGTGGTGGTGGCAGCGGGTGCGGCGGGTGCGGGAACGGCAGGCACGGTGGCGGCGGGTGTGGCGGGTGTGGTGGCGGCGGGTGTGGAAGCGGCGGGAGTGGTGACGGTGTTTTGCGCGACGAGCACGGGCGGCGTGGCGGCGAACACGGCGAGGACGGACGCCAGTTGGGAAAATCGGACTAATGAGCGCATGGGATTGATGAAGCGCATCCTCGGGCGGTGTCAATTTTGCAGGTCGTAAATACCCGGAAAAACACGCGGGCGCATATCACCGGCGTAGCAGGTTGAGCTTCTGCTTTGCGCGGCGTAGCGACGGGGAAAGCCGGAGGCGCACAAGGCGGAAGTGGGGGCGCTGGCGGCGACGAGGGGGCGCGTGGGCGGGCCGGGGGGGGGCTGCGGGGTGTCCTACCCTTTGCGAATTAAATTCACACTTTATCCGCTAGGGAGGTTGACGGACTGTCGCTTCGCCCGGAATGCCGAAGCCTCAGGGAACATCTCGCCACCAACGACGGCGGTCTCGGCGAGAGCGCCCACCTTCACGCTCTACCCTAAAGACGGCTAGAGCTTTTCCCTTTTATTTTGTCGCCTTGGAGATGATGGGATGGCGCGGGAGCGCTGGTAGGGAGGCATCTCCGAGGCCTCCGCCGAACGGAGAAAAAAGTTCAGCCTTTCATAGGCGCCCGCGGCGTTTTCACGGAGGCCTCGGAGAGGCCTCCCTACCGGCGCTCCCGCGCCATCCCATCATCTCCAAGGCGACAAAATAAACGGGAAAGGCTTTAGCCGTCTTCAGAGTAGGGCT
>JAIRTK010000557.1 GCA_031254955.1 Opitutaceae bacterium | reverse complement strand
GGCCGCGGACGAAAACCGCGCTTGCCCGGCGGCGCGGGCGGCGCCACGGTGGCGGCGTGAAAATCGGCTTTCTCGGAGGCAGTTTCGACCCCGTCCACTTCGGTCATCTCATCGCGGCGCAGGATGCGCTGGAACAACACCGGCTCGACCGGCTGATCCTCGTGCCCGCCGCGCAGGCCCCGCTCAAGCCGAGCGACGCGCAAGGCTCCGCCGAGGACCGGCTGGCGATGGTGCGGGCGGCGGTGGCTTGGGACCGCCGCTTCGAGGTTTCCGATTACGAACTGCGCAAGGGCGGCGTGAGCTACACGATCGATTCGGCGCGGCATTTTCGCGCCCGGTTTCCCGGCGACCGGCTGTTCTGGATACTCGGCGGCGACCAGCTCCCGCGCCTGCATTTGTGGCGCGAAATCGGGGAGCTGGTGCAACTGATGGAGTTCATTTTTCTGGAGCGTCCGGGGCATCCCATGAGGGCGGAACCGAAAATCCCCGGCCTGCGGTTGCATCGCTGCGACGGGCATTTGGTGGAAATCAGCTCGACCGAATTGCGCGCCCGCGCGCGAAAAGGCTTGTCGTTGGATTACTTCATGCCTCACAAGGCCATTGTCCAAATCCAGGAAAAAAGGCTCTATCGCTGAACGTTGTTGCATGAAATCAAAACCCTCGAAACTCGCGCCGCCGCCGCCGTTGCTGAAACTGGTCTGCCGCGCGCTCAATGACAAAAAGGCGGAGGACATGCAGGTGTTTGACGTGGGCAAGGTGTCCTCGCTCACGGATTATCTCGTCATCGCGACGTGCACCTCCGAGCCGCATTTGCGCGCGCTTCGCGTCGAGTTGGAGAAGGTCATCGACGCGAGCGGCGCGCGCATCATCGGTCAGGATGCCGTGCCGGGCAGCGGCTGGCTCGTGGTGGATGCGTTTGACGTGATGGTGCACGTGCTCACGGAGCAAAACCGGACATTCTACGCGCTCGAAAAGCTCTGGGCCGACGCCGAGGCGATTCCGCTCGCGCGGGTGCTGGAGAGTCCGGGCGCGAAGAAAACGCCGGCAAAAAAAACGCCGGCAAAAAAAATGTCTGCGAAGAAGAGCGCGGCGACAAAGAGCGCGGGCGCGGCGAAGGGCACGGCGGCGAAAGTGGCGGGCACGGCGAGGGGCGCGGCGGCGAGGGTGGCGTGAACTTCAGGGCTTGGCCCTGATTGGGTTCTCCTTTGTTAACTGCGGTTACGCGCTGTAAGGGTCTGACTTTGCGTCATGCAATTTTCTAATTAAAATCACGCTTTAAACCCACCCCAAGGAAAATCACTTTTTTGCAGGGGCGTCGCTTGCGACGTCCGGCTTGATAACCGTGCTCCAGCAAAGGCCGTGCTCCAGCAACGGGCGTGCACCAGCAACGGGCTTCGCAAGCGAAGCCCCTACATGGCTCTGATTCTAAAATGTCCTGTTCACTGGGAAAGGGTATCATCCCCTCCTTTTGGGCAGGGCGAGGCATCCCTGTTGCCGACTGCATTTTATGCCGTTTGAATGCGCGTTAGCATGGCTTGTTGCCGGGCGCTTCTTTCTTTCGCCGCCGCATGAAAAAGTGGTTGGCGAGGAAGCCGAGGCCGATGAGGGCGCCGAGGGTGCGGACGTTGCGCATGGCGCCGATGACGTTGAGCAACGGGCGCGAATGGACTTCCTGCACGCGCGTGAGCAGCAGGCAGCCGAGCGCCGCGAGGACGGGCTGGATGAGGAAGAGCGCGTGAAACACCGGCAGCGGGTCGCTCCCTGCCGTGAGCAGGCGCTGGAGGAGCGCGCCGCCGATCATCGGGGCGACGGCCGTGACCAGCGCGGTGACGGCGAGGTTCAGGCTGATGGCGAGCGTCTTCGCGGCAAACGGAATTATTTTCAACTGGATGCCGAACAGTCCCAGCGTGAAGCCCGCGCCCAGGATGCCGCCGGCGGCCCACATGCCGTAAAGCAGCCACGCGTTGTCGGGGCGCAGCACGCACCAGAGGAGGTTTTGCGCCTGCCAGACGAGCATTGAGAAAATCATCACGGGGCGGTTGCCGAAGCGGTCGGCCAGGGCGCCCCACGCGGGGAAGGAGAGCGCGCCGCCGATGTTGGAGAGCACGACGAGGAAGCTCACGCCGGTCACCGAGAGGCCGAGGTGGTTGAGCATGAACACCGGGTAGAACGGCCCGATGCAGTTGGCCGCGAAACCCCAGACCGCGCCGAAGGCCACGAACCACTTGAACGGCGCGCAGCCCGCCAGCTCCGCCAGTTGCGCGCGCCACGGCAGCCGGCGGTCGCCGCCGGTGGCCGGCGTGTCGCCCGCGCGCGTGCGGTATTGCGCGAACACCGAGGCGAGCCGCAGCGCCACCGCCACGCCGATCAACATCTGGAACGCCGTCACCGCGTCGCCCATCCGCCCCAGCAGCCAGCCCGTGCCAAGCAGGAACGAGAACTGCGCCACTTGGTTGAGCCGGTTGCGCAGCCCGAAGTATTTTCCCCGGATGCGCAACGGCACCCATTCCTGAATCCACGACATCCAACTCACCCCGGCCATCGCCGTCGCCACCGCCGAGACGGCCAGAAGCAGCAGGAACCAGCGGCCAGTCGTCTCCGGCGCATCCGGCGGCAGCAGGCCGATCGCGACCGCCAGCGCCGCCCACGCCGCCGCCTGCGTGAGGGCGGAGACGATGGACACCGAGCGCGGCGGCAGGGCGCGGTTGATGAACGGCATCAAAAACGCCTGCACGAAGTTTCCCCAAAACGGCAGCGAGCAGATCAACCCGTAGATTTCCGGTTGCAACCGGAACTGCCCCGTGAGCAGTGCCGCCACGATGAAATTGCTTGGCAGCACGAGATAGCAGATGGGCACGGCGGTCAGGCCGTCGTAGGTGCACAGACGCAGGTTGCGGTGAAGCAGGGAGGCGCACGCGGGCATTGCGTTGAAGAAGATGGTGTGGAGACTGGCGAATCAAAGCCCGATGCCCGCGCCAATCAAAGCCAAAGTTGTGCACAACAGAAGCACCGTCGCCATCGCCCGCGGGTTGCTCGGGCGGGTGTTGGCGCGCCGGCATCCCGATGGTCGCGTGACGCGCCACGTGATCACGGAAACCGAGGCGTATCATGGGGAAACCGATCTGGCCTGCCACGCCAGCAAAGGCCGCACCGCCCGCACGGAGGTGATGTATCGCGCTGGCGGCCTGTGGTATGTGTATCTCTGCTACGGCGTCCACGAGATGCTGAATCTCGTGACCGGGCCGGAGGGGTTTCCCGCGGCGGTGCTCATTCGCGGTCTGGCGGATGTGTCCGGCCCTGGGCGTCTGACACGCGTCCTCGGCATCGGGCGGGGGTTTAACGGGTGTTCCGCGCTGGACGAGGCCGGCGGGTTGTGGCTGGAGGAGCGGCCCGGCGGGGCGTCGCGCGGGTTGGGGAGATGGATACAGGCGACGCCGCGCATCGGCGTCGCCTACGCCGGCCCCGAGTGGGCCGCCAAGCCGTGGCGGTTTGTGCTGCGAATGCCGGAGGTGTGAGCGGGAAGGGGGCGGGAGGGGGCGGGACGCGGGGTGGTCTGATACCTTTTCCCGACGAGATTGTGTCCTTAGGGTAGGACGGTCTCGGCGAGACCGCCGACATTTATCGAAGAATGCCGCGACGGTTGTCAGGCTTCTCGCTTCGCTCGAAACGGCGAAACCGCCCTACCCGCTACAAGCTATTTCTCATTGGAAAAGGGCCTGATACCCCTTCCAAAGGGACAGGGGCCGCTAAAGCATTTCCTAATGATTCTGTCGCATTGAAAACGAGCCTTGGGCGCGGAAGCGCCGGTAGGGAGGCCTCTCCGAGGCCTCCGCGAGAACGCTTCAAACGCCTCGATTACTCCATGAAGTTCAAACCGCCAGCCCCGTCCGGCAGAGGCCTCGGAGAGGCCTCCCTACCGGTGCCGTGTAACCTCATGCCTTTAACACTCAAAACGATACTAGAGCCTGTCGTCATAAGATTAGTTTGACGAATCAAACCAAGCGAAGTTAGAAGGGAAAGCCTAGGGAAGCGGAGTATCACCGACACGACTTGGACGACCATTCATAGAGCCTGCTGGAAGCCCATCTGCCCGGACGACAAGGGAAGTGGAAAGGAGAGGCCAAGGACAACCGCCGATTCATCAATGGAGTGTTCTGGCAGTTGCGCACCGGCGCCCGCTGGCGCGACTTGCCACCTGATTACGGCGGTTGGAAAAACCCCCGGCAATGTTTCTGCCGCTGGCGGGACAGGGGCCTATGGGAGTGCCTGCTGGAAATCTTCGTGACCGCCCCCGACTTCGAGTGGTTGTTTATTGATGCGACTCACGTCAAAATGCATGCGCACGGCACCGAGGCCAAGGGTGGCACGCAGGTTGTCGCCGTCCAAATCCACGGCCTTTACCTCTGGCTTAAAATCCCATGACGACACTTTCTAAGCAAAAGAGACCGCTCCGAATCGCCTGCCCGCGCACTTGCCCCGGAATGCCTCAAAACGCCCAGAAGCGCCCCAGAA
>JAIRTK010000506.1 GCA_031254955.1 Opitutaceae bacterium | reverse complement strand
TCCACTCCCCCCATTCAGTCCCTTCAGTCCATTCCGTCCATTCCGTCCATTCACTCCGCTCCATCCAACTCCCCCCACTACCGCCCGCCCGTGCCCGCGCTTAAAAAAAACTCCACCCCCGCCGCCCTCGGCTTCCGCATGCCCGCCGAATGGGAGCCGCAAGCCGCCATCTGGCTCTCCTGGCCGCACAAACGCGCCTCGTGGCCCGGACAATTCCGCCCCATCCCCGGCGTGTTCGCCGGCATCGCCGCGCAAATCAGCCGCTTTCAACCCGTCCGCATCAACTGCGCCGCCGCCCTCCAGCCCCGGGCCAAAACCCTCTGCGCGCGCGCCTGCGCCGGCCTGGCGCGCGCCGGGGCCGACCTCGCCCGCATCACCTTCCACGACCACCCCACCAACGACGCCTGGTGCCGCGACCACGGCCCCATCTTCATCAAAAACGACCGCACCGGCGAAGTCGCCCTCACCGACTGGGTGCACAACGCCTGGGGCGGCAAATACCCGCCCTACGACCTCGACAACACCATCCCCCCCCTGATCGCCCGCAAACTCCGCCTCCGCCGCTTTGAAAACGACATGGTGCTCGAAGGCGGCTCCATCGAAGTCAACGGCGCCGGCCTGCTCCTCACCAGCGAACAATGCCTGCTGAACCCGAACCGCAACCCATGCCTCACCCGCGGACAAATCGAGCAAAACCTCCGCGACTACCTCGGCGTGAAAACCATCCTCTGGCTCGGCGACGGCATCGTCGGCGACGACACCGACGGCCACATCGACGACCTCACCCGCTTCTACAAACCCGACGGCCTCATCACCGTCGTCGAACCCGACAAACGCGACCCAAACCACGCCCCCCTCGCGGCCAACACCGCGCGCCTCCGCGCCATGCGCGCCGCGCCCGGCGGCGCCCCCTTCGACCTCGTGGAACTGCCCATGCCGCGCCCCCTCGCCATCAAAGGCCAGCGCGTCCCCGCCAGCTACGCGAATTTCCTCATCATCAACGGCGCCGTGCTCGTGCCCACCTTCCGCCAGAAAAGACGCGACGCCCAAGCCTGCGCCATCATCGGAAGCTGCTTCCCCGGACGCGAAATCGTCCCCATCGACTGCCATCACCTCATCTGGGGCCTCGGCGCCCTCCACTGCATCTCCCAGCAACAACCCGCCTGACCCCAAGCGGCAGGAATCTTTCGCCCCGCGCAACACGGACTCCACGCACGCCACCCCGAAGCGGAAACCCAAAAACCACCCCGTCCCCGCCCCGTTCCCGCCGCGCCGCAAGACACCGGGAAAAGCCTCTCCATCCCGCCGCTCTTTCCCCCTCGCCCGCACCCCCTCTTTCCCTCCGTGCCTCCCCCTCGTTTATTGAAAAAGGAGAGAATACCCCAAGGCTTGCCTCGAGAATGAATCGCCCCCCGCTGTCCTGATACCATTATTACCCTTTAGAAGCAGAGCCATGTAGGGGCTTCGCTTGCGAAGCCCGTTGCTGGAGCACGGCCGTTGCTGGTGCACGGTATCAAGCCGGGCGTCGCAAGCGACGCCCCTGCAAAAAAGTGATCTTCATTGGGAATGGGTATTAATCTCCGGGACGCCGCACATAATATCAGGAATTAACAAAGCAGGACTGGTGAAGGCCGGTTTTTCAAAGCGCTCAAAAGTTAAAAGGCCAGCGCGGATGGTTGCTGGACGCCCAGGATTTGGAAAAGGCTGGCGGCGTCCGCCGGAGACAGGTTGTTGGCAAGCGCCTCACCAAACTCCTCGTCCCAGCCGGGGGACACGCGCAGGCATCGGCGCGCGTGGAAGTCGAGTTTTATATAAGCGAGGAGGAGTTTATAGACACCCTTGTTTTCAATGCGGAAGGCCGTTTCGAGACGCCCGATGATTTGCTTGATGTCCAGCAGGGGCGCGATGAACGGTTTTTGGCCCTTCAGGAGCGCGATGGCGGAGCCGTAATAGGCGTCGGCAAGCATGTCGTCGCGCAGGGCGTCGTATTTTTGGAGCGCTTTTTCGTAGTCGCGTTTTTCGAGATACGCATGGGCGAGCGTGAGATTAATTTGCGCGGCTTCGTCGCCCTCGGCGGTGGCTGCGTCCTTTTCGAGCGCCTTCGCGAGTTTTGCGATGTCCGAGAGGGGACGGCCCGCAAAGTCACCCAGCGAGGTGACGACAACCGCGTTGCCGCAGTATTCGCAAAAGGACTGGCTTGGCGCCAGCGCCGAGCCGCAGCCCGAGCATTTCAGGTCAATCAATTGAACAGCCATGAGGTTTCCTTGTTGATGGTTGAAAAATTCACCGCGCCATGCGGATCGCCGCGTCGCGCCGGCGAATGATGCCGAGCAGGGCGGGAACCAGCGCCGCCGCCGCGCCGGGGTTTTCATAAACCAGACGCCCCAGCTCGGAAATTTTTCGGGCGAGGTCGTTTTCAAACGCCGCCGCCTCCGCCGTGGAGACAATCTGCGCGTTGCCGATCGCGTCATGGACTTTTTCAAGCTCTTTTTTAAGCCGCCGGTCAGAGACGCCTGCCATGATTTCCCGCAGTTGCTCCGAGCAGTTTTTGATAAAGGCGGTGTCCTGTTTCAGGGCGGCATCGGCGGCGGCGGTGTGAGTCTCGGCCTTCATCAAAAATATATAAACCAACAGGCAAATGCCCGCGATGATGGCGAACGTGACAATCGGGACGGTTGGCGAAAGGCCGCGGAACTGCGCAAAGATTATTCCAAGAAACAGAATGATGGAAAACAGGCCGAACGCCGTCCCGAGCTTCGGGTAGGAATGCACGGCGGCGTCCCTTTGGGCGTTCATGCTGAAGGCCGACGCGAGCAGGAACAGGTAGGCAAGATGGATCGCCGCGTGGCAGACCCAGCGGGCGGGCGTGTGCTCCGCGACGAGCGCGAACCAGCAGACGTTGAAAACCACGGGGAAGATGGCGGCGGCGATTAGCGGGAGCGGTGTCTGTTTTTTCATAACGGGAAATTTTTCCGCGCCTATTGTTTCGCGCCGCATTCGCCGCAGAATTTCGCGCCGGGCGCGAGTTCCTTTCCGCAACTGGTGCAAAACGCCTTCGCGGGGGCGTCCGGCAGTTTGACGCCGCACTCGCCGCAAAACTTTGTCCCGGCGGGTGATTTTTTGTGGCAGGCGGGGCATTCAATCTCGGCGGCGTCGGCGGCGGCGGGCGCGGCGGCCTTTGGCGCGAAGCGCGAGGCGACGGCTTGCGCGGGCGCGGCGGGTTGTGGCGGCGCGGACGGCTGCGCGAACGGCGTGAAGACCGAGCCGGCAATCGCGCTCATCGCGCCGCCGGCGGCCATGCCCACGCCCATGCCCATGCCCATCCCCGAGGCCGCGCCCGCCGCGCCCTCGTTTTGCGCCATCGTCATGAGGATGTCGCGGCCTTGGACGCGCTGCCAAGTCTGGCCGTATCGGTTAAGCGTGGCGTCCCGTTTCCCCATGACCGCGAATTCCGCGCGCGCGGCCTCCATTTGCGCGAAGTTGTCATTCTTTACCAGGTCGAGCGCGATGATATTAAAGCGAACCGTCTCCAGTCCATACTCCTCAAAGATGGAACTGATTTTGGGTGTGATGACCCCGGCAAACTCGCCGAGCCGCGTGCTGATAAGGCGGATGTCCCGCCCCGCGCCAATCAGTCCCGTGGCGATGGTCTCCTTGATGTCTTGCAAAAAAGCCGTTCGGAACCGGGTTTCCAGCGCGTCGCTGCCGACGGACGCGGTGTTGTTGGCGACGAATTTCAGGACAAATTTTTTCGCGTCCGCCACCTTCACGGAGTAGCCGCCGCGAGCCTGCACTTCGAGCATGATGTCGGTGGCCGGGTCAATCACGGCAATGGGCGAGTCCGTCCCCCAATATAATTCCATCACGTGCGCCTTGTTTATAAAATAAACCTTGCAACTGAAGGCGCTCACCCCGCCGCTGAAAGAGGAGCGGAGCGTGTCAATAAAAGGATAATTGTTCGTGCGCAGGCCGAACCTGCCGCCGGAGAATGATGAGACCACCACGCCGTCCTTCACGAACAGCGCCTCCTCGTTTTCGGCGACGATGAGTTGCGAGCCGGAGCGGAAGTCCTCGCCGGTGAATTTCCAGAACAGCAGGCCGCCCGGCCCGTCGTTTTTGATGACACTATAGAGTTCCATGAGTGTTTGATGGTTGCGGTTTGGATTTGTTTTTTGCCGGATTGGCGGAGGGAAACATCACCGCTCGCGGGAAAACAGCCGCGCCCTGATTTGTTGTTGAAGCCCGGCATCGTCATGCGCTTTCGCCTCCGGCTGTTCACGGTGTTGCTCCGGGGCCGCATCGCCGGCGTCCTGCTCTTTCATGCGCCGCAAGGCAGCGGTTTCGGCATCCATGTCGCGCGCGCCGCGCTCGCCGCCGTCATCCGAGGCCTTGCGCAAGACCGCGGGCGGGATTTCCTGTCCCGTGGCGGAATGTTCACGGAGCGTTTGCGTGAGCGGCGGTTTTGCTCCGCCGGTTTCCGCCGATTCCAACGGCGGCGGCCCGGGCGGTGGCGGAATTTCACCGTGCGCGGGATTTTCAGGCGGCGCGTCTTCCGGGGCGGGGTTTCCGTCCGGCGTGATGTCGCTTCTTTCAAAATCGCCCAGCTTGCCGGTGTCGGGCACGACGGTTTGCCGCCCGCCTCCCTCGTGATGAATAACCTCGCCGTTTTCACCGGTTTCATTTGTCGGCGCGATGCGCGAGGTGAATGCGTCCGTGTCCTCCATGACCTCGCGATGCGAAACGGCGTCGGCATTGTTGTATGAGGGCAGGCCCATGTCTTCCCGCGCCCTGCCGGAATCTATATGTCCGTCATTTATCACGCCCTCGTTTTGCAGGTCGCCGTCCGTTGTATAAAACGGCCGGTCCGGGTTTGGCTCGCCGTCCGCGTTGTGAACTTTCGCCAGTTCCGTTCCCTGCGGCAGACGGGTTTTTTCCCAATCATCGCCCGAGTTTGCGGCCTCAAGAAAATCCTCGCGGGATTTGCCCGCCTCCTGAAAGGCGTCCGCCATTTCGTTTTCGACCTGCGCGTTTTGATAATCGGCATCGGAAACATCCGTGCCGCTTTCCGCGGCATACGTGTCGCGGGGCTGGGGCTGGAAGGCGTCATCCGTTTCGCCCTGTTGTTTATAATCTTCGATGGTTTCCGGCGCTTCATCAAGGTGGCGGGCGTTTCCGTGATCCTCCAGGGCGTCTTGTGTCGCGGATTCCGGCTGCTCGGTTGCCGTCCCATCGGGCGCTTCCGTGTCCGTCTCCCCGCTGTCTTGCGCGGCGGTGTCCGGCGTGGCGTCGGTTTCCTCCGGGGTGTCCGTGCCGGCGTCATTGTTTTCCGAAGCCTGTGGCGGCGCGTCGTCTGGCCCTGTGTTTTCATCCAGCGGCGTGCTGTCTTCATCCTGCGCGGCAGCGTCCGAATCCGCGCCGGCTGCGTCTGTCTCGTCCGCGTCGGCTACATGTTCGTCGGTGGGCGGGCCGCCGGTTTCATTTCCGTTTTCAGGCGCGGATTCACGGGCTTCGCCGGCTGGTGGTTCCGTTTCCTCCGGCGGTGTTTCCCCGGCGTCAAGCGGCTGGTCGCCGGTTGGTTCGTCCGTGGCTTCTGTCGAGTCATCGTTGGCGGTTTCATCGCCGCTTTTCGATGCGGTTTCGTCGAGCGGCGTGTCGGTTTTATTATCCAGTGCGGTATCGCTTTCGCCTGTTGTTTCGTCCGTGGTTTCGCCGGCTTCGAT
>JAIRTK010000456.1 GCA_031254955.1 Opitutaceae bacterium | reverse complement strand
GAGATGAAGTATTCGAGGACGGTGAGGCCTTCGCGGAAGGAGGAGAGGATGGGGCGTTCGATGATTTCGCCGGAGGGTTTGGCCATGAGGCCGCGGGTGCCGCAGAGTTGGCGGACTTGCTGTTTGTTGCCGCGGGCGCCGGAGTCCATCATGATGTAAACCGGGTTGACTTCGTTGCGGCCTTCGTTGCTTTCGAGTTTCGAGAACACGGCTTTGGCGATCTGGTCGGTGGCGCTGGTCCAGATGTCGATGACTTTGTTTTTGCGCTCGCCGTCGGTGATGATGCCTTTGTTGAACTGGGCGTCCACTTCGGCGATTTTCCGGCGGGAGTCGGCGACGATGTCTTTTTTGGATTCGGGGATGATCATGTCGTCGATGCCGATGGAGATGCCGGCTTGGAAGGCGGTCTGGAAGCCGAGTTCCTTGAGCCGGTCGAGGGTCTCGACGGTGATGTAGTTGCCGGTGACTTTGTAGGTGTTGAGGATGAGGTCGCCGAGTTTGCCTTTGGCGACGGGGAAGTTTACGAAGCCGAGTCCTTCGGGCCAGATTTGGTTGAAGATGACGCGTCCGACGGTGGTGCGGACGACCTTGCGGTCTTTGTTGCCGTAAACGGTGTCCTTGCCGAAGTCGGGATTCGGGACATCGACCCAGTCGTGCACCTTGAGGTCGCCTTCGGCTTTGGCGAAGAGGACTTCCTGAAGGCCGGAGAGGAGTGGCACGCGCTGGCCGGGCGCGGGTTTGCGGCGTGGTTCGATGGTGAGGTAATACGAGCCGAGCACGATGTCCTGCGAGGGTGTGAGGATGGGCTTGCCGGAGGATGGCGAGAAGATGTTGCTGGTGGCCATCATGAGGAGTTTGCATTCCATGATGGCTTCGAGGGAGAGGGGGACGTGGACGGCCATCTGGTCGCCGTCGAAGTCGGCGTTGTAGGCGGTGCAGACGAGCGGGTGCACGCGGATGGCCTCGCCTTCGATGAGGACCGGTTCGAAGGCTTGGATGGAGAGGCGGTGAAGCGTGGGGGCGCGGTTGAGGAGCACGGGGTGGCCCTTGGTGACTTCTTCAAGGATGTCCCAGACTTCGGGGGACTTTTTTTCGATCATCTTGCGGGCGCCGCGCACGGTGTGCACGAAGCCCAGCTCTTTCAGGCGGCGGATGATGAAGGGTTCGAAAAGGACGAGCGCCATTTTTTTCGGGAGGCCGCACTGGCTGAGTTTGAGTTCGGGGCCGATGACGATGACGGAGCGTCCGGAGTAATCGACGCGTTTGCCGAGGAGGTTTTGGCGGAAGCGGCCCTGTTTGCCCTTGAGCATGTCGGAGAGGGACTTGAGGGGGCGGTTGCCGGCGCCGGTGACGGGGCGTCCGTGGCGTCCGTTGTCGAAGAGGGCATCGACGGCTTCTTGCAACATGCGCTTTTCGTTATGGATGATAACGTCGGGCGTCTTGAGTTGCATGAGGTTTTTCAACCGGTTGTTGCGGTTGATGACGCGGCGGTAGAGGTCGTTGAGGTCGGAGGTGGCGAAGCGTCCGCCTTCGAGCGGGACGAGCGGGCGCAGGTCGGGCGGGATGACGGGGAGGACTTCGAGCACCATCCATTCGGGGCGCGATTTGGACTGGATGAAGCCTTGGATGACTTTGAGGCGTTTGGAGAGTTTTTTCTTGATTTGCTTGGAGCGGGTGGCGCGCATCTGCTCTTGGAGTTCGGCGACCGTGGCGTCCATGTCCATCGCGACGAGGGCTTCGCGCACGGCTTCGGCGCCCATTTTGGCGACGAAGGAGTCGTCGCCGTATTCGTCGAGGGCTTGGCGGTATTCGACGTCGGTGAGGAGTTGTTTGGGTTCGAGCGGGGTGCGGCCCGGGTCGATGACCATGTAGTTTTCGTAATAGATGACGCGTTCGAGGGCGCGCGCGGTCATGTCGAGGAGGAGGCCGAGGCGGCTGGGCATCGACTTGAGGAACCAGATGTGCGCGACGGGCACGGAGAGTTCGATGTGGCCCATGCGTTCGCGGCGGACGCGGGAGATGGTGACTTCGACGCCGCAGCGGTCGCAGATGACGTCTTTGTATTTGATGCGTTTGTATTTGCCGCAGGCGCATTCGTAGTCGCGGACTGGGCCGAAGATTTTCTGGCAGAAGAGGCCGCCTGGCTCGGGTTTGAAGGTGCGGTAGTTGATGGTCTCGGGGTTTTTGACTTCGCCTTTGGACCACTGGCGGATGGTGTCGGGATTGGCCACGGTGATGGTGACGCAATCGAACGGGGTCTCGTTGAGGCCGAGGGCGGCGCGGGCTTCTTCTCGGGCGATGGAGCCGCCGCCGGCGGTTTCGTTGGGTTGAATGCTCATGGTTTGAAATTAGGAATTAAAAGGCAGGATTAAGAATCGGGAGGGGGCCGGAGGCGCGGGCTGGCCGAGGGCGGCAAGGCCGGGTTTCCGGTGGTCTGATTCTCCTTGGATTTTATTTGCCCGTGCCGGCGGCGCTGAGGTTGCCGAGGGCGTCGCGGCGGTTGAGTTTGATGTCGAGGCCGAGGGACTGGATTTCTTTGATCAAGACGTTGAAGGACTCGGGGGTGCCGGCTTGGAGGGTGTTGTCGCCTTTGACGAGGGATTCGTAGATTTTGGTGCGGCCTTGCACGTCGTCGGATTTGACGGTGAGGATTTCCTGGAGGGTGTGCGCGGCGCCGTAGGCTTCGAGCGCCCAGACTTCCATCTCGCCGAAGCGCTGGCCGCCGTATTGGGCTTTGCCGCCGAGCGGTTGCTGGGTGACGAGCGAATAGGGGCCGACGGCGCGGGCGTGGATTTTGTGCGCGACGAGGTGGTTGAGTTTCATCATGTAGATGTAGCCGACGACGACTTGCTGGTCGATTTTCTCGCCGGTGCGTCCGTCGTAGAGGGCGGATTTGCCGGAGGTCGGGAGGTCGGCTTCTTTCAGGTAATTGCGCACTTGTTTCTCGGGGATGCCGTCGAAGACGGGTGTGGCGACTTTCATGCCGAGTTTTTTGCAGGCCCAGCCGAGGTGGGTTTCGAGCACTTGGCCGACGTTCATGCGCGAGGGCACGCCGAGGGGGTTGAGGCAGATTTCGACGGGGGTGCCGTCGGGGAGGAAGGGCATGTCGGCCTCGGGCACGATTTTGGCGACGACGCCTTTGTTGCCGTGGCGTCCGGCCATTTTGTCGCCGACTTCGAGTTTTTGTTTGGTGGCGATGTAAACTTTGACTTGTTTGATGGCGCCGGTGCCGTTGTCTTCGCCGGCTTCGATGCCGGTGACTTTGCGTTCGCGGTCGGTTTCGAGTTCGTCGAATTTCGACTGGTAGCTGCCGATGATTTCCATGATCTTGATGCGAACCGGGGAGGGGTCGATTTCGATGTGTTTGGAGACGGCGGCGAGTTTGCGGAGGAGGGTTTTGGTGATTTTGCGGTTGGCGGGGATGATGATTTCGTTGGTCTGGCCGTTGACGACATCGAGCGGGATTTTTTCGCCGAGGAGGATGTTGGAGAGGGCTTCGGTGAGGCCTTCGCGGAGTTTGTCGATCTGGGTCTTGTATTCTTCCTGGATTTGCTTGGCTTGGCGGCGGCGGTCGGAGGGCGAGAGTTTTTCTTTTTCAAAATCGACGCGGCTGGAGACTTTCACGTCCATGACGATGCCGCTTTCGCCGGAGGGGACGATGAGCGAGGTGTCTTTCACGTCGGCGGCTTTTTCGCCGAAGATGGCGCGGAGGAGTTTTTCCTCGGGGGCGAGTTCGGTCTCGGATTTGGGCGTGATTTTGCCGACGAGGATGTCGCCGGGTTTCACTTCGGCGCCGATGCGGATGACGCCGTTGTGGTCGAGGTTTCTGAGGGCGTCTTCGCCGATGTTGGGGATGTCGCGGGTGATTTCCTCGGGGCCGAGTTTGGTGTCGCGGGCGGTGACTTCAAATTCGTGGATGTGGAGCGAGGTGAAGATGTCCTCTTTGAGGACTTTTTCGGAGATGAGGATGGCGTCTTCGAAGTTGTAGCCGTTCCAGGGCATGAAGGCGACGAGCACGTTGCGGCCGAGGGCGAGTTCGCCTTTGTCGGTCGAGGGGCCGTCGGCGATGATTTGGCCGGCTTTGATTTTCTGGCCTTTTTTGACGATGGGGCGCTGGTTGAAGCAGGTGCTGGCGTTGGAGCGCATGAATTTGCGCAGGTGATAGACGTAGACGCCGTTTTTCGGGTCGTGCTTCGGGTTGCGTTCAAAGTTTTTCGGGAGTTCGCCGTTGGGGGTGACGACCACGCGCGTGGCATCGACGGAGGCGACGGTGCCGGCTTCGTCGGCCACTTGCACGATTTTGGAGTCGCGGGCGACGCGTTCTTCGATGCCGGTGCCGACGAAGGGGGCTTCGGTCTGGAGGAGGGGCACGCCTTGGCGTTGCATGTTCGCGCCCATGAGGGCGCGGTTGGCGTCGTCGTGTTCCAGGAAGGGGATCATGCCGGCGGCGATGGAGATGACTTGTTTCGGCGAAACGTCCATGTAGTGCACGTCGGAGGCGGCGACTTCGATGAATTCGCCGTCTTGGCGGACGGTGACTTTGCCGACGAAGTTGCCTTTTTCGTCGAGTTCGGAGTTGGCTTGGGCGATGATTTTGCCTTCTTCTTGGTCGGCGGTGAGGTATTCGATTTTGTCGGTCGCGCGGCCGTTTTTCACGACGCGGTAGGGGGTCTCGATGAAGCCGAATTCGTTGACGCGGGCGTAGGTCGAGAGGGAGTTGATGAGGCCGATGTTCGGGCCTTCGGGGGTTTCGATGGGGCAGATGCGGCCGTAGTGCGAGGGGTGCACGTCGCGCACTTCGAAGCCGGCGCGTTCGCGGTTCAGGCCGCCGGGGCCGAGCGCGGAGAGGCGGCGTTTGTGCGTGACTTCGGCGAGGGGGTTGATCTGGTCCATGAACTGCGACAGTTGCGAGCGGGCAAAGAAGTCGCGGATGACGGTGGTGAGGGCCTTGGGGTTGATGAGTTTTTGGGGTGTGATGGAGTCGACGCTTTGGTCATACATCGTCATGCGTTCGCGGACGAGGCGTTCGGTGCGGGCGAGGCCGACGCGGCATTGGTTGGCGAGGAGTTCGCCGACGGTGCGGACGCGGCGGGAGCCGAGGTGGTCGATGTCATCGACGACGCCTTCGCCGCGTTTGAGGCGGACGAGGTATTTGGTGGCGGCGACGATGTCGTTGCTTTCGAGGATGCGTTGTTCGATGGGGGCTTTGAGGCCGAGTTTTTGGTTGACTTTGTAGCGTCCGACGCGGCCGAGGTCGTAGCGTTTGGGGTCGAAGAAGAGGCGTTTGAGGAGGGCTTTGGCGTTGGGGGTGGTGGGGGGTTCGCCGGGGCGGAGGCGTTTGTAGATTTCCTTGAGGGCTTCTTCTTCGTTGCGGGTCGGGTCTTTTTTGAGGGCGCGGATGATGGCGCCTTCGTCCACCGCGGTGTCGATGACGCGGAGGGAGGCGATGCCGTGTTTTTCGAAGGTGCGGACGATTTGTTTGGTGAGTGGTTCGAAGGCGCGGGCGAGGACGACGCCTTGTTGGGCGTCGATGGCGTCCTCGACTAGGACGAGGGTGGAGACGTTCTCCATGTCGAGCGCCTTGGCGATTTTGAGTTCTTTGATTTCGTAGAAGAGGTTGAGGAGGTCGGGGTCGGAGCTGTAGCCGATGGCGCGGAGCAGGGTGGTGATGAGGAATTTGCGGCGGCGGCGGCGGCGGTCGAGGTAAACGTAGAGGAGGTCGTTGTTGTCGAACTGGGTTTCGAGCCAGGTGCCGCGGTCGGGGATGATGCGGAAGGAGTGGAGTGGTTTGCCGTTCGGATGGGGGGTGACTTCAAAGGCGATGCCGGGCGAGCGGTGGAGTTGCGAGACGACGACGCGTTCGGCGCCGTTGATGATGAAGGAGCCGCGTTCGGTCACCATGGGGATTTCGCCCATGTAGATTTCTTCGTCCTTGATGAAGTCTTCTTCGCGGAGGCGGAGTTTCACGTAGAGGGGAACGGAGTAGGTGACGCCTTCGCGGATGCACTCGATTTCGGAGTTTTTCGGGTCGCCGAGGTTGTAGGAGACGTATTCGAGCGTGAGGCGTCCGTCGTAGGATTCGATGGGGAAAACTTCGCGGAAGACCGCTTCGAGGCCTTGCGGTTTGCGCTGCCGGTCGGGCACGCCTTTTTGCAGGAAGTCCAGATAGGAGGCGATCTGGATTTCGATCAGATTCGGCGGTGAGATGACTTCTTTGAGTTTACCGAAGTTAGTGCGGTCAGACATGGATTTTCCCGGTTGAGTGAAGAGGAGAGGGCGGCGCCCGGCGTGGCTGGCGGGCGTGGGTCAGCGGGGTGTCCGCGGCGCGCGGGGGCGCGGGCGGGGTTGGTGCGGAGAAAAGGCAAAGGACAGGCTGCGGCGAAGCGCGGCCTGTCCCGAATGGATGCATGGTTTTGCGTCGTTAACCGGCAAGTGGTTACTTGAGTTCGACCTTTGCGCCGGCGGCTTCGAGTTTCTTTTTGATTTCCTCGGCCTCGGCTTTGGGCGCGTTTTCCTTGACGGGTTTGGGCGCGCCTTCGACGAGGTCCTTGGCTTCTTTGAGGCCGAGGCCGGTGATGGCCCGGACTTCTTTGATGACGCTGATTTTGTTCGCGCCGGCGGCGAGGAGGACGACGGTGAACTCGGTTTGGGCTTCGGCGGCGGGCGCGGCGGCTCCGCCGGCGGCGGGCGCGGCGGCGATGGCGACGGCGGCGGAAACGCCCCATTTCGCCTCAAGTTCCTTGACGAGGCCGGCGAGTTCGAGAACGGGCTGCGCGGACAGCCATTCGATGACTTGTTCTTTGGTGATGTTGCTCATGGTAATCTCCTGTCCTTGGTTAGCGCCGGCGAAATCGGGGCCGTGCGTTTAAGAGACGTATCTCCTAGCGTCGGGACGGTTGATGGTTTAGGCCCGCGCCGCGTGGGGCGCGGAAGGTTTTTGGTTGCGGGTGAAAGTTTGCGGTTGGCGCCACTGCGCGGTTGGCGGGGGCGATCAGGCGGCGGCGGCGGGCGCGGCGGTCTCGCCGTCTGCCGCTTGCTTGACCTTGGCGTCGAGGACGCGGACGAAGGCGGCGGCGTTGCTGGTGAGGAGGCTGAGGAATTGGGCGCGCAGGGTGTCGAAGGGGGGGAGGTCGGCGATCTGCGAGAGGAAGTCGGCGGTGACGATTTTTTGCTCCATGACGCCGAGTTTGATTTCGAGTTTCTTTTTTTCCTCGAAGAATTTTTTGATGATTTTGGCGACGCCGGCGGGGTTTTGGCCGCCGACCACGATGGCGGTCGGGCCGGCGAGGCCGGCGTCAAGTTCGGGGAGGCCGAGGGCTTTGGCCGCGACTTTGAGCGAGCTGTTTTTGACCACGTGGAACTCGGCGTTTTCGGCGGCGAGGCCGGCGCGGAGTTCGGCGATGTCGGCCACGGTCACTTGCGTGTAGTTGGCGAGGATGACGTAGTCGGATTTTTTGAGGTGGTTCTCGACCTCGGCGATCAGGTATTTTTTTTCGGCTCTCATGGTTGGGTCGGGTTCCTTAGAATTTGTTGTATTCGGTGGCGGCGAGGCGGATGCCGGGGCTCATGCTCGATGAGAGGGCGATGGTTTTGATGTAATGGCCTTTGAACGAGGCGGGGCGGGCTTTGCCGACGGCGGTGATGACGGCTTGCGCGTTTTCGATGATCTGGGCGGGCGTGAAGGAGCGTTTGCCGATGCCGACGCCGATGTTGCAGGTTTTGTCCATCTTGAATTCGACGCGGCCTGCCTTGACCGCCTTGATGCCGGCGGCGATGTCGTCGGTCACGGTGCCGGCTTTGGGGTTGGGCATGAGGCCTTTGGGGCCGAGGATGCGGGCGAGGGCGCGGACTTGTTTCATGGCTTCGGTGGTGGCGATGGCGACATCGAAGTCGAGCCAGCCTTCGGTGATTTTCTTCATGAGGTCGGCGAGGCCGGCGTGGTCGGCGCCGGCGGCGAGCGCGGCGTCCGCGTTGTCGGTGAAGGCGATGACGCGGACTTGTTTGCCCGAGCCGTTCGGCAGGGGGGTGGTGCCGCGCACCATCTGGTCTCCTTGGGTGGAATCCACGCCGAGGCGGAAGGAGAGTTCGACGGTTTCGTCGAATTTAGTCTTGGGGAACTTGTGCAGGAGTTCCACGGCTTCTTGGAGCGTGTAGTTTTTGGTGAGGTCGGCGACTTGGGTGGCGCCGCGGTAGCGTTTGCTTTTTTTGGCTGGCATTGAGGACTCCTTGCGGTGCGAACGTCCTTGGGAGGACTCCCGCGGTTGATGGGAAATTAGGAATTAGGAATTAGGAATTAGGAAATTGAGGATTTGCTGGGCGGAATTGGAATGTGATTTGGGGAGCAGTTTGTCGGGGGGCGTTTTTTTAAGTTCCAATTCTTGATTTCTATTTTTGCTCAGTCGGCGATGTCGATGCCCATGTTGCGGGCGGTGCCGGCGATGATGCGGATGCCGGCTTCCTCGTCCTTGGCGTTCATGTCCTTGGCTTTGAGTTTGTAGATTTCGGCGAGTTGTTTGCGCGTGACTTTGCCGACTTTTTCCTGGTTGGGCTTGCCGGAGCCGCTGGCGATGTTGGCGGCTTTTTTGAGGAGGACGGCGGCGGGCGGCGACTTGAGGATGAAGGTGAAGCTTTTGTCGGAGTAGACCGTGATGACGACCGGCAGGATCATGCCGTTTTGGTCTTTGGTGCGGGCGTTGAATTCTTTGCAGAACGCCATGATGTTGACGCCTTGCGCGCCGAGCGCGGGGCCGACGGGGGGCGCGGGATTGGCGGCGCCGGCGGGCAGTTGGAGGCGGATGTATCCTTGGATTTTTTTGGCCATGTGTGAAATGCGGTTGGCGGGCGGGTGGGTGTGTCGTGGGTTTGGCGGCGGGTCGGGAGCCGGCGGTTGCAAAGGGGCCGCGCGGGTTATTCGGTCGAGCGTTGCACCTGCCAGTATTCGAGTTCGACCGGGGTGAAGCGGCCGAAGATGGAGACGGAGATTTTGAGTTTGCCGGCCTCGGGGTCGATGGCGTCGATGCGTCCGGTGAGGTTCGCGAAGGGGCCGTCGATGACTTTGACTTCCTCGCCGGCGGCGTAGGAGATTTTCGGCACCACTTTGCCGGCGGCGGCTTCGACGCGGGTTTTGATTTCGTCGATTTCGGACTGCCGGAGCGCGGCGGGGTTGTCGCCGCCGACGAAGCCGATGACGCCCGCGACTTCTTTCACGAAATACCACGGGCGGTTGATGACTTTGTGGTTTTCATCGTAGAGGCGCATCTGGATGAAAACGTAGCCGGGGTAGAGTTTGCGGGTCTTGGTGGTTTTCTTGCCGCCTTTCACCTCGGAGACGACTTCGGTGGGCAGGAGCACTTCGAAGATGTGCTCTTCGAGTTCCTCCTGTTTTTTGAATTTGTCGATGTAGAGTTTCACCTTGTTCTCCTGGCCGGAGAGCGTGTGCAGCGCGAACCATTGGGCGCCGGGAGGTGTGGAAACTTGGGTGGACATCGGTGGGAGGAGGCGGGCGGGCGGGCGGCGGCGGCGGGTTTCTTGTCAGCCTTTGACGAAGCCGGTGAAGAGATCGACCACTTGGTAGAGGGAGAAGTCGGTGATGCTCGTGAAGAGGCCGAGGAGGAAGGCCGCCACGATGACGACGACGGTGGAATCGCGCAGTTCCGACTTGGTCGGCCATGTGGCTTTCTTCAGCTCCTCGAACATTTCGATGGCGAAGGTGCGGATGCTGCGGAATGGATTTTTCATGGGGAGAAGTGGCAGGCGCGGAGGGACTCGAACCCCCAACCGACGGTTTTGGAGACCGCTACTCTACCAATTGAGCTACACGCCTGGGTGATTTTTGTTTTTAGACGAGACCGCCGGGGCTCCGGCAAAGGGAGTCCCGGCGGTCCGCCAGTGGTGTCTCTGGCGACGGGTTTATTCGACGATCTCGGTGATGACGCCGGAGCCGATGGTGCGTCCGCCTTCGCGGATGGCGAAGCGTTGCTTTTTCTCCATGGCGATGGGCGCGATGAGTTCGATGCTCACGGCGATGTTGTCACCGGGCATGATCATCTCCACGCCTTGCGGGAGGGTGACCACGCCGGTCACGTCGGTCGTGCGGAAATAGAACTGCGGGCGGTAGCCGTTGAAGAACGGGGTGTGGCGTCCGCCTTCCTCCTTGGACAGGCAGTAGATCTCGGCCTTGGCTTTCTTGTGGGGGGTGATGGTCTTCGGGGCGGCGATCACTTGGCCGCGCTCGATGCCGTCTTTGTCCACGCCGCGGAGGAGCAGGCCGACGTTGTCGCCCGCCTGGCCTTGGTCGAGGAGTTTGCGGAACATTTCGATGCCGGTCACGACGGTGGAGGCGGTGTCGCGCAGGCCGACGATTTCGACGGTGTCGTTAAGCTTGATGGTGCCGCGCTCGATGCGCCCGGTGGCGACGGTGCCGCGTCCGGTGATGGAGAACACGTCTTCGACGGACATCAGGAAGGGCTTGTCGTTTTCGCGCACAGGCTCGGGGATGTCGTTGTCGATGGCGTTCATGAGGTCGGCGATGGCTTTCTCGCCTTCGGGTTTGCCTTCGAGGGCGGCGGTGGCGGAGCCGTGGACGATCGTGGTCGTGTCGCCGGGGAACTCGTATTTCGTGAGCAGTTCGCGAATCTCCATGTCAACGAGGTCGATGAGTTCCTGGTCGTCAAGGAGGTCAACCTTGTTGAGAAACACCACGATCTTCGGCACGCCGACCTGGCGGGCGAGGAGGATGTGCTCGCGGGTCTGGGGCATTGGGCCGTCGGCGGCGGAGACGACGAGGATCGCCCCGTCCATCTGGGCGGCGCCGGTGATCATGTTCTTCACGAAGTCGGCGTGGCCGGGGCAGTCAACGTGGGCGTAGTGGCGCTTCTCGGTTTCGTATTCGACGTGGGAGACCGCGATGGTGACGATCTTGGATGCGTCGCGCACGGTTCCGCCCTTGGCGATGTCGGCGTAGGACTTCACCTCCGCGAGGCCTTTGCGAGCTTGAACCGCGAGGATCGCGGTCGTCAGCGTGGTTTTTCCATGGTCAACGTGGCCGATGGTGCCGACGTTGACATGCGGTTTCGTGCGTTCGAATGTGCCTTTAGCCATAAGATATAAGGTGTTTGATATTTTTCGACCCTCTTTAACGTCGGAGTGTCAACGACGGCATTTTGACCTGGAGCCCAGAACCGGACTTGAACCGGCGACCTCGTCCTTACCAAGGACGTGCTCTACCAACTGAGCTATCTGGGCGAACCTGGGAAATGGGTCAAAAAACGAGAAAAAGAGCAGAGAACGTGAAGACCGCTTTCTCTACCGTCAACTGCAAAGTTGGCTGTTTTTCGCGGAATTCTACGGGCCAACGCGAAACACATAAAATCCGGCCTGAAGCCGCTGCCCCAAATGCAGTTTGCGAATCAACATCTCCCGCACGGCCTTGTCAACCCTGTCGGAGCCAGACCCCTGCACAATCAGCGGCGCCCCGGTGAAACCGGCGCTGTCCAGCGAGGCGAGCAATTCCAAGGGACGCCAATTCTCGGAACGCAGCGCGTCGAAATCCGCCCCGGCGCCCGTCCCATCCGCGCCGGCGCCCGTCCCGTCCGCGCCGCCCGGCCCTCCCTCGCCAAACTCCACCGTGAGCACCTGCTCGCCGCTGGCGGCCTTGAGCACCTCGACAAACGCCAGCCGCCCGGCCAGCGGCGGCAGCTCGCGCTCAAAGCGTCCCAGCGGCACGCAGGGATTGGCGGTGCGCCCGATTTCCAACACGGCCACCGGCGCGGACGGCGGCGCCACCGGATCGGGGAAGGCGACCGCGAACACCGAGTCCGAATAAACCAGACGCGGCGGAAACGGACGAAACACCTCCCCCGGCTCGCGGCGCACGGCCATGCCGATGCCGGCATGGCTGGCGTTGCGCGCGGTGGGCAAAAACAACGGCGTCGGGTCAAACAGCACCGCCTGCTCCTCCAGCGCCGTGCCGCGCGCCCGGTCGCCGTCAATGCGCGATATGCCAAGCGGCCCTCCCGCCACTCCCGCCGCGCCCGCACGCCCCGGCCCGCCGCCCGCCGCCCGCGCCGGCCCGCCGAGCCTGACCGTGCGCGAAAGCGCGAGCATGACCGCCCCGAGCGCGACCAGCGCAAGCAGCGTGAACACTCCGAGTCTCCGGTTTTCCGTTGAAAGCATAGGCTCACTCCCCTGCCCCGCCGGGCGGCGCCGCCAGCCGCCCGGTCTCGATGGCGAGCGACACCTGCGCAAAGCCTTCCTGCCGCGCCGCGTCAGTCACCCGGGCGATCAGGTCGAGCGGCACGCCGCCGTCCGCGCGGAGGAGCAGCGCGGAGGCGGGATTGCGCGCGATTTTATCCGCAAACCACACGCGGAGCTGCTCCTGCCCGGCGACGAGTCCGTTGTCGGTGAAAATCTGGCCGTTGGCCTTGATGCTGACGACCTCCGACGCCGCCACCAGCGACGCGCCCGACGCGTCGCCGGGCGGCAGGCGCAACGGCTCGCCGCCGGTCATCAACGCCGGCGAGAGCACAAAACGGGAGCCGAACAGGACGAAGAACAGCGCGACCAGCGCGACGTTGAGCATGTGGAGCCAGTCGTTGCGCCGGGGGGGCGGGCGCAGTTGCGAGGCGAGGTTGAGCGGTCGCGTGATCACGGGAGGAAAAGGCTGAAGGGCCGGAGAACTGAACGCGTCCCCCGCTGCTTGGATTTTGGCGGGCCGGCCCCCGTGCCCTCCGCCACGAGTGAACGCGGGCGGCACGGGGGCCGGCCCGCCATTGGGAACAATGTTGCGGTTCGGGATGCGGACATCGTTTTCAGCCTTTCGGCTCCCCGGTTCGCTCCTCCCCGTCCGCCGTGTATTCAGAAATCAGATACTCCATGATTTCGTTGGCCGACCACTCTACGTCGCGCACGATCGAACGCACGCGTCCGCTCAGGAAATGGTGCGCCAAGTGCGCGGGAATCCCGACGAGCAGACCGCCGGCCGTGGCGGCCAGCGCCTGCCAGAGGCCGCCGGCGAGCGCGTTGGCCGTCGCATACTGGCCGCCCTGCATGAACGCGTGAAAGGTGGTGATCATCCCGAGCAGCGTGCCCAGCAGGCCGACCAGCGGGGCGATCTGCGCGATGGCCGCGACCGCGCCGAGCCGCCGTTCCAGCGCGGGCATCTCGACGATGGCCGCGTCCTGCACCGCGTGGCGCATTTTCTCGGGGCCTTCCCGTGTGTGCAGGAGCGCCGCCTTCACCACCGCGGCGACCGGGCCGGGCGTCTCCTCGCAAATCGTCAGGGCCTCGACCAGCCGGCGTTTTTGCAGCGTGTTTTTTATGCCCTCGATGAAGGCCTTGGCGCGGATTTGCCCCCGGTGCAGATACAGCGTCCGCTCGATGAGGAGCACGACCGTGATTGCGGCCATGAGCAGGATGATGGCCATCATCGGGCCGCCCTTGGAAAGAAGACTGAAATCGAAGCCGGACATGCGGGTTTGCGTTTGTTTTCTTAGACCAGTTTGGCGCGCCGGCGTAAATGCTTAAAATTTATGCATGTGAAGACATTGGCCACCCCTTGTTCATTGTGATGAGAAAGAAGGGGGGGAACTGCGGTTGCGCGCTGCCTCGGTTAATAAAAACCCCGGCCCCGGAGGGGACGGCGGCGGATGCAAGGTTCGGCCTTGTGTCGGGCCGGATTTTTTGGGGGATCGCGGCCTGACGCAAGGTCAGGCACTACGGCGGCGGTGGCGGGGCTTGCCGGGTTTTGTAGGGCGCGACCTTGTGTCGCGCCGGGATTGGTGGCGCGGGCGCGGCCTGACGCAAAGTCAGGCACTACGGGCGCGCCGGGCCGGCGCGGTGGATGCGCTCCCGCGCGAGGGTCGCGTAGGGCAGACCCTTGCGCAGGACCAGTTCATACACCTCGCGCGCCTGGTCAAACTTGGCCTGCCGCTCCAGCGACTCGCCGAGCTTGATGAGCGTGCGCGACATCCAGTAGCGCCCGTTCGCGCCGAGCGCGCCCGCGCCGGCGTCATCGAGCAGAAAGCTGTTGATCATGGGCCACCAGACCGTCTCCACGCGCTGGAGTTCGGCGCGGCTGACGAGGTTCAGCCCGAATTTGTAGCCCGCCTCCACGCGCAGGTCCGCCGGGGCGGATTGCTGGTCGAGCAGCCGTTCATAAATCGCCGCCGCGCTCTCCGCCTTCGACGCGTCGGTGGCGGCCTGGGCCGCGTAACAATCCGCCAGCGCCAGCTCCGCCGTAAGCCCGTCGGCAAAGCCCGGATACCGGTGGGTGTTGACCAAGTCCTCGTAGAGCGTTTGCGCCGCGCCGTATTTGTTCATCAATCGCAACAGGTTCCCCTGCCGCAGCCGCGCGTAATAGACCAGGCCGCTGTCCTTGAAATTCAGCACGATGTCCTCAAGCAGGTCGTAGGCTTCCTTGTAATACTGCTCCTGCCCGCGCCGCTCCGCGTAGAGCGCCGCCTGGTAGAGCGCGTAGGGCGCGTAGGGGCTGTCCTTGAAGTTGTCCGCCAGCGCGCGCAAGGCGTTTTGCGCGCCCACGATGTCGCCGCGCGCCGCCGCGAGGTCCGCCTCGATGAGGTGCGAATAGACCGCCGCGTCCGAGCGCGGAAAATCGACGCGCAGTTTTTTCAACAACACCTGCGCCTCCTCCGTGCGCCGTGCGTCACCCAGCGCGGAACCCGCCTGCACCTCCAGCAGCATCGTCGTGCTGGCGATCTCCGCGCGCAACGGCTCCGGCACCCCGTCCAACGCGCCGCGCAACGCCGACGCCAGCTCCAGCGCCCGCGCATAATCGCCCGACTCGAAGGCCAGCCGCGCGCGCAGCCACGCCAGCCGCGCGCGCAAGTCCGCCGGCGAATCTCCGGCAAACTCCGCGATCAACCCCTCCTCCCCATCCGTCCCGCCGGGCGGCTTCTCCTCCAGCAGCCGGCTCACCCGCGCGTAGGCCCGCGCCACTTCGCCAGCGGCCTGCAAGGCCCGCGCCAGATTCCACTCCGCCCGCCAGCGGTTGGCCTCGTCGAACCGCTCGTCGCGCGCCTGCGCGTCCAGCAACTGCTCCGCCGCGTCCAGCCGCCCGCCGGCCAGTATCTCCGCCTGCACCCGTTGAAACATCAGCGCCCCCGCCGGCACCCCCGCCGGCACCGCGCCCAGCGCCGCGCCGTAGGCATCGGCGGCGTTGCGATAATCCCGCGCGCGGAACCACGCCTCGGCCACCAGCACGCCGAGCTGCGCGCGCGCGGGGCCGTCCGGCATCTCGGACAACGCGGCGACGGCCTGGCTCGCGGCGTTGCGGAAACGCCCCTGCTCCCACGCCGAAGCCGTCAGCAAACCCAACGCCGGCACGCGGGCGGACGAGCCGGGGAAACTGGCCAGCACGCGGCCCGCGTCGTTCTCCGCATCGACAAAACGCCTGGCCGCCAGCGCGAATTGCGCCCGGAACAGCAACAACTCCTCCATGATCGGATGCCGCGCCGGCGCGACGATCAACCCGTCGAGAAAATTTTCCAAATCCTCGCGCCGCGCCGTCGTGTCCGCCGCGCCCGCCAGCAACCGCAACGCCGCCCGCTGCTTGTCCCGGTCCGCCGAGTCCGCCAGCAACGCGCGCAACGCCGCCCGCCCCTCGCCGCTCCCCGGCCCCGCGATCAACCCGAGCAGCAGCCGCCACTCGTCGCCCGCCTGCCGCTCCTCGCGCGGCAGCAGGTTGAGCTGCCCCTGCAAAAGCTCCGCCGCCGCGTCGCCCCGCCCCGCCGCGTTGAGCGCGATGGCGAGCTGGCTCGCGGCCAGACGCCCGGACGGACTTCTCGGATTGCGGTCGAGCGTCTGGCGCAGACTCGCGAGCATCCGCTCGTCCACGCCGCCCATGAACAACCGCGCCCGCGCCCGCGCCAGCACAAACCACGAACGCTGCGCCGCCGTCACCGACGCCTCCTCGGCCTGCTGGTAAAACGCCCCCGCCTGGTTAAAATCCCGCGCAGCCTCCGCCACCAGCCCGCGCAAAAAAAACAACCACGGACGATCCGCCTCCGGCAATCCCTCCGGCGCAATCGCCTCCGCCGAGGCCCGCGCACGGTCAAACTGCCGCGCGCGCGCCTCGACCAACGCCCGGCGCAAAAAATACTCCGGCACCGGCTCCCCGGAAAACCCCTCCAGCGCGCGGCCCGCCTCCTCCACGCGATCCTCCTCCAGCAACGCCGTCGCCAGCGCCAGCCGCACGCGATTGCCCGCGGACGCGTTCCCGGCGACGCGCTTGTCCTGAAGCAACTCCTGATACAAAGCCGCCGCGATCGAAGGCAGCCCCAGCTCCAACGCCCGCCGCGCATCCAGCTCCCGCGCCAGCAACGCCTCCGCCGGCCAATCCGGCCCCGCGCCCGCCAAAGGCACCTCACCCGACACCGCCGCCGGCACAGTGTCCGTTTGCGCGAAAACCCCGCCCATGCCGCCGCCCGCCGCCGCGCCCCACAACGCGACCGCGAACACCGAACAACGCAGCCCTGAATACAAATGCAAAAGCATAAAACCCCCTGACATTGCGCATGAGTGCCGCCCGACGCAAGCCGAGGCCGTCACGAATCCGGAAATCGAACGCCCTGCCGCCGAAAATCGCCCCCCTGCCACCTCCCAATCGAATTTCAAACAAAAACGCATACAGAGCTGCGCGGACTGAAAATCCCCCGCGCCATTCCGATACTACGCACCGATGTGACGCGGCTCTCGTTTCCGAAGCTGGTAGGGAGGCCTCTCCGAGACCTCCGTCAAACGGGATGCAAAGCCGGGACTTCCATAAGGAAATCGAAACGCAACGGCGAAGGCCTCTCCGAATCCTCCCTGCCAGTGACAAATTGCGTTGAGTGCCTCAAAAGACCTCCGCCCGCGTAACCTCAGTTACGCAACCGCCCGCCAACCGCCACGGGCATCCCCTCCCAGTGCACGGTGCAAAATGCCTCCAGCTTGAGTGGCACGGCCCCCTCCGCCCGTGGACGGCGCTCCGCGCCGCAACTCTGCGTCTCCGCGCCTCTGCGTGAGTTTTCATTCGAGTCCATTCGCATCCATCCGCACAAATTCTCACCCATTCGCGATTGGTTTATCGGATTGAAAAAGGAATTTTCAAAACCTCCCTCTATCTTTCTCCTCCAGCGGTGCGCCCGGAAGAGAAAGAGGAAAGATAAAGAGAAAGAGGAACGATAAGAAAGAAAAAGTGCGCATCCTCGCCTTGCATCGCCTTGCATCGCCTTACATCGGTTTACATCGGCTTGCATCACCCTTCTCTCCCTCTTCACCCGCCTCACCCTCTTCGCCCCCTCACCCACCTCCCCCCTCTCACCCACCTCGCCCAGCTCACCATCCTCGCCCATCGCACCCACCTCGCCCAACGCTCACTCCTCTCTCTCCTCGCCCTCGCCCTCCCCTCCCCTTCCTTCCTTTCGCCTCCCGCCCCCCTCCCCCTTCGACGCCACCTTTCCAGAACACGCTTTCCCTCCGCGCGCATTCCCTGCATGGTGCCTCGACACACTTCCACTCCATGAACCCTCAATCCCTCCGCCGCCCCGCGCGGCTTTCCCTACTCGTCACCATCATGACCTTGCTCTCGACCACCGCCACCGCCGCCACCGCCACCACCCAACCCACCACCGCCGCCACCGCCCAACCCGCCGTCATCCCGCTCTGGCCTGAAGGCGTGCCCGGCCTCCACGCCGACGCCGCGCCCGACAAAGACACGCCCACGCATTCGTCCGGCATCCATCACCCCTCCATGACATTTTATCCCGCGCGAAACCATGCCGCCGGCACCGCCATCGTCGTGTGCCCGGGCGGCGGTTACTCCGGCCTCTCCATGCAAAACGAAGGCCGCGATGTTGCCGCCTGGCTCAACTCCATCGGCGTGTCCGCCTTCGTGCTCAAGTATCGCCTGAAGGAATACGGCCAGCCCGCGCCGCTTCAAGACGTGCTCCGCGCGATCCGCGCCGTCCGCGCCGGCGCGGACAAATTCGGCGTGCGCGCGGACCGCGTCGGCGTGCTCGGCTTCTCCGCCGGCGGACATGTCGCGTCGTGCGCCGCCACGCTCTTCGACACCGAGGCGGGCAAGACCGGCGCGCCGCTCGACGCCACCAGCGCGCGGCCCGATTTTGCCGTGCTCGTCTATCCCGTCATCTCGATGCGCGACGACATCAGCCATCGCGGCTCGCGCAAAAACCTCCTCGGGGAAAACCCGTCCGCCGCGCTCATCGACTTTTATTCCACCGACGAACGCATCACCCCAAACACGCCGCCCACCTTCCTGATTTCCGGCAGCGACGACAAAACCGTGCCCGTGCGGAACAGCATCCAGTTTTACCTCGCCCTCCGCCGCGAAGGCGTCCCCGCCGAGCTGCATGTCTATCAAAACGGCGCGCACGGCTTCGGGATGAAAACCGACGCCGGCAACGCCACCACCTGGCCCGCGCGCTGCGAAGACTGGATGCGCGCCAACGGCTGGCTGGCCGAACCCGCGCCGCCGGTGAAATCCGGCGTGTATGCGTGGGACGCGCTTGAGACCCAAGAAACCAAAACCGGCCAACGGCGCGCCCTGTTCGACGGCCCGACGCCCGTCCTCCAGATGCTCGAAAGCCACGTCACCACGCTTGCCCCCGGCGCGGTCATGCACGCGCCCCCCGGCCACCGCCACCCCGACGACGAACTGCTTCTCGTCAAGGAAGGCGCGCTCGAAATTGTCATCGAAGGCGAAACGCAAACCGCCGCCGCCGGCGCGCTCATCTACTTCGCCTCCGGCGACAGGCACGCCATGCGCAACCCCTCGCGCGACACGCCCGCCACTTACCACGTCATCCGCATCCTCCCCCGGCACATCCGCCTCGCGCCCCGCCCCTCCCCCGGAAAACGCCGCGCCC
>JAIRTK010000435.1 GCA_031254955.1 Opitutaceae bacterium | reverse complement strand
AAGTGATGTCATCACCTCCTCCTTCCTCTTTCTTTCCTCTTTCTTCTTTATCTTTATCTTTCGTCAGGAACGGGCAGGAAGTCCCGAATGGGGCGAGATGGCTGACAAGAGGGAAGAGGGAGGCGGAAGATAAAGAGGAAAGAGGGCGGGAGGCGGCGGCGGTGACATCGCTTTTTGGGCGGGCATCCGCATGGCGTCAGGGGTGCGTTTCAGGTTTGTCAAGGCAGCCGCCCGCGGGTATGCAGGCGGGTATTCAGACAAATTTCATGCAAGCACTGGATGCCAATCTTTATTTAGTCGGATTCATGGGCACGGGAAAAAGCACCGTGGGCCGGGCCGTGGCCGCGCGGTTGAAGTTCCAGTCGTTTGACAGCGACAGGATAATCGAGCGCGCGCAGGGGCGTTCGGTGGCGGAGATTTTCGAGACCTCAGGCGAGCGGGCGTTTCGCGCGATGGAGCGCAAGTTCATCGAAAGCGGCCATCCCGAGAGGCGTTGCGTGGTGGCGTGCGGCGGCGGGCTTGTGATGCAGCCGGGGTTGCTCGGCTTGATGAAAAAACGCGGCGTGGTCGTGTGCTTGCACGCGTCGGTCGAAACCATTCTGGAGCGGACGCACGCGCACACGCATCGTCCGTTGCTCAACGTGGAGGACCAGTTCGAGCGCATCAGGATGATCTACGCGAGGCGCGAGCCGATCTATCGCAACGCGGGCACGCTGGTGCTCACGGACGGGCAGTTGCTGGCGGATGTGATCACGCATGTGTTGCGGATTTACCGGCGCGAGGGCGCCGAGTTCTGCCGGGTGCGCGAGGGTCGCGCGGCGTCCGGCGGCGGCGACGGGCGGGGCGCGGAGGCCCGGCAGTTTCCGGGATGAGCCGGTGCGGGGAATTGCGGCGGCGGTTGCGCGGGTTGGGGTTCGACGCGGTGCGTTTTGCCCGGATCGGGCCGGGGGAGGCGTGGCCGATGTCGGAGCGGTTTTCCCGCTGGCTGGGCGCCGGCCATCATGCGGACATGCGTTGGTTGGAGCGTGGCGCGGAAAAGCGCGCGCATCCTGGTCTCGTGCTGGCCGGTGCGCGTTCGATGATTCTGCTCGGGGTGAACTATGGGCGGGCCGGGCGCGGTCTCGGGCAAAGCGCGGGGCCGGTCTTGCGGAGCGCGGAGCGCGGAGGGGTTTCGGCTGCCGGGGGGGCCGGGGTTTCCGCATCGCGCGCGGCTGGTGTGGCGTTTCGTCCGGAGTCGAATCCCGCATTCGCCGTGGGGGGGGCGGTGTGGGCGCGTTATGCGTTGTATTCAGATTATCATGATACGATCAAGGCGGGGCTGGTCGCGGCGGGTCGGGTGCTGGAGGAGTTGTTCGGCGTGGCGGGCGCGGATTATCGTTATTATGTGGACACCGGGCCGGTGCTGGAGCGCGGTTGGGCCGAGCGGGCGGGGTTGGGGTTTGTGGGAAAAAACGCCATGTTGATTTCTCCGGAGTTTGGCAACTGGTTGTTTCTCGCGGTCATCCTGACGCGCCTCGAACTGGAGCCGGACGCGCCGTTGTGGCGGGCGCGGAAGTGGCGAGTGGCAAGTGGCGAGTATCAGGAAAAATCAGCGGCGATGGCGGCGGAGGAGGAGGCGACAGCGGCAGCGGCGACAGCGGCAGCAGCAGCGACAGCGACAGCGGCGGTGGCGGCGGCGGCGGTGGCGGTGGGTTTTCGTTTTTGCGGCAAATGCGAGCGTTGCATGGCGGCGTGCCCCACCGCGGCGCTCATCGCGCCGGGCGTGCTGGATGCGCGGCGTTGCGTGTCGTATCAGACGATCGAAAACCGAGGGATGATTCCGCGCGGGTTGCGGGAGGGCGTCGGCGCGCGTATCTATGGTTGCGATGTGTGCGCGGAGGTGTGTCCGTGGAATCGGTTCGCGCAGGAGGCGCGCGGCGTGTTGCTGGAGGCGCGCGAGGGGGGCGCGGGGGCGTTGTCGTTGCGCGAGGTGCTGGAGTTGACGCCGGGGCGTTTCGCGGAGGTTTTTGGGAAAACGCCGGTCAAGCGCGTCAAGTTGTCCGGGTTGTTGCGCAATGCCTGCGTGGTCGCGGGCAACACGGGAGCGTCTGGCTGTCTCGACGTGCTGGCGCGTCTCGCCGCCCACGCGTCGCCCGTTGTGCGCGCGCACGCGGTGTGGGCGGTGCGCCGGGTCGCGGGGCCGGACAGGGCGCCGGGATTGCTTGAGGCGGCCCGCGCGGCGGAGCGCGATGGGATCGTGTTGGCGGAATACGAGGGGTGAGGGCGGGCGGTGGACGGCGGACGGGCGGGTGGCGGGGTGCGGGTGGGCGGGTGGCGAGCGGGACTTATAGAGGGGGGATTTATACCCATTCCCAATGAAAATCACTCTTTTGTAGGGGCGTCGCTTGCGTCGCGCGGCTTGATAATCGTGGGGCGTGCTCCAGCAACGGGCGTGCTCCAGCAAAGGCCGTGAACCAGCAACGGGCTTCGCAAGCGAAGCCCCTACATGGCTCTGCTTCTAAAGGGTTATGTT
>JAIRTK010000430.1 GCA_031254955.1 Opitutaceae bacterium | reverse complement strand
GCCTTGAGCTTGCTCCCCATCATTTCGATAGGGTTGAGATCGGGAGAGTAAGCAGGAAGGAAGCGGACCTGTGCGCCGGCTTGCTCGATGAGGGCGAGCGTCCGGTCGTTTTTGTGGGCGCCAAGCTTGTCCATGACGACGATGTCTGCGGGCCGAAGCGTGGGCACGAGTATCTCGCGAACATAGGCTTGGAAGACCTCGGTATTGGCGGCACCCTCGATGGTCATGCAGGCGGTGGTGCCGTCCAGCTACACCGAGGAGATCATCGTGGGGGTGCCCCAATGCCCGTGCGGGGCATGGCAGACCAGTCGTTGGCCCTTGGGCGCGCGACCGCGCAAGCGCGTCCTGTTCGTCTTGGCCGACGACTCGTCGATAAAGACAAGCCGGGCCGGGTCGAGCCCGCTTTGGCCGCGTCTCCATCGGCGGCGCGCCTTCGCGATGTCCGCCCGGTTTTGCTCAGTGGCATGGAGCGTCTTTTTTTATATGTCAGCCCCAGCTTCTTGAGCACCCAGTGGATCGCCCCAATCGTGCAGTCCAGCCCCAGCCGCTCCTTCATCTGCTCCAGCGTCAGCTCCGGCTCTTTGGCGATCCGTTGCTTCAACGCCTGCCCATGCTCCGGCAGCACCTTCGCCTTCCTCCCGCAATACCTATACCTCGGCCTCAAATCCCACGTCCTTTTCCTCTGCCTGAGCAGCTTCTTCACCAGCTCCAACGACACCTTGAACCTCCTCGCCTCCTCTTCCCTGCTCCCCTCCTTCCCCTCATACGCCTCCACTATCCTCTCTCTCTGATCCATCGATATCGCTTTCTTCATCCTCTCTTCCTTATCTCGCTCCCTTTAGGTTACAACTTTATTTGAAATGCTTTAATGATTGGCCGGAGGTGGTAGGGAGGCCTCGGAGAGGTCTCCCTACCGGCGCTCCTGCGCCAAACCGCCGTCTCCCATGCGTCAGAATAAATAGGAAATGCTCTAACCTCGGAGGGCACGGAGTCCGGTGGGAGGATTTTGATGAAAAGACTCACGCGGTGGCGCGGAGAGGCTTTTAATCAAAAACCTTTTGCGTCTCCGCCCTTTGCGTGAGTTTTTTCATTCAAGAAACTCCCTCCGGTCTCCGTGCCCTCCGAATCCTCTGTATCCTCCGTATCCTCAGTGCCCTTCGTATTCTCCGGGTCCTTCGTGCCCTCCGTGTCCTCCGTATCCTCAGTATTCTTCATATCCTCAGGGTCCTTCGGGGCCTTCGTGGTTAAGGGGGTATTTTCAGCTGTTCAAAATAGTGAGGAGTCTTCTGTTCTTTCCTGCCATTCAAAGTGGCGGCGATTCTAGCATGGGGAGCTATGATTTTACTTCGCTGTCGGGCGCGGGTTGCCGGGGTTCTTTTTGCTTGAAGTCCAGTTTGCCGCCGTCGCGGCCAACCAGGCAGGTTTCGCCGTCTTTGATGTCGCCTTTCAGGAGCGCTTCGGCAAACGGGTCTTCCAGGTAGTGTTCCACGGCGCGGCGCAGCGGGCGGGCGCCGTATTTTTCATCGTAGCCTTTTTCCACGAGGAGCGTCTTGGCGTCGTCGGTGAATTCGAGCGTGATGTTGCGTTCTACGAGGCGTCGGGCGAATTTGGCGATTTCCAGTTCCACGATTTTCGTGATGTCGTTTTTGTCGAGGGGGCGGAAGAAGATGATGTCGGAGATGCGGTTGAGAAATTCGGGTTTGAAGATGCGTTTGGCTTCTTCCAGCACTTTTTCGCGCATGCGTTCGTGGTCGGAAAAGCCGTCGGCGGCGGCGGCGAAGCCCATCGTGGTCTGGCGTTGCAGGAGTGTGGCGCCGACGTTTGAGGTCATGATGAGGATGGTGTTGCGGAAGTCGACGGTGCGGCCCATCGCGTCGGTGAGGCGTCCGTCTTCAAGGATTTGCAGGAGGATTTGCAGCACGTCGGGGTGCGCTTTTTCGACTTCGTCGAAGAGGATGACGGCGTAGGGTTTGCGGCGCACGGCTTCGGTGAGTTGTCCGCCTTCGTCGTAGCCGACGTAGCCGGGGGGCGAGCCGATGAGGCGCGAGACGGCGTGTTTTTCCATGTATTCGCTCATGTCGATTTGGGTGAGCGCGTCTTGGTTGCCGAACATTTGCGCGGCGAGTTGTTTGGCGGTTTCGGTTTTGCCGACGCCGGTGGGGCCGACGAAGAGGAAGGAGCCGATGGGGCGGCGGGGGTCTTTGAGGTCGGCGCGGGAGCGGCGCAGGGCGCGCGCGATGGCGCCGGCGGCGGTTTCTTGGCCGATGACGTTTTTCTGGATTTCCGTTTCGAGGCCGAGGAGTTTTTCGGTGTCTTTTTTCTCCATGCGGGAGAGGGGGATGCCGGTCCAGTCGGCGACGACGCGGAGGATGAGGTCTTCGTCGATGGTGGCGCGTTTTTCTTCGCGGTTTTTTTTCCAGTTTTCGGTGATTTCTTCCTGTCGGGCGCGGAGTTGTTTTTCTTTGTCGCGGTATTGGGCGGCTTCTTCAAAGTGTTGTTTGGCGATGGCGGCTTCTTTGTGCGCGCAGAGGGTTTCGATTTCTTTGGCGAGGTTTTCTATTTCGGGGGGGCGGGTGAAGGTGGCGATGCGGGCGCGGGCGCCGGCTTCGTCCATCACGTCGATGGCTTTGTCGGGGAGGAAGCGGGCGGTGATGTAGCGGTCGGAGAGTTTGACGGAGGCTTCGATGGCTTTGTCGGTGAAGTGGGCTTTGTGGTGTTCTTCGTATTTGCCGCGGATGCCTTTGAGGATGGTGATGGCGTCTTCGATGGAGGGGGGTTCGACTTTGACCGATTGGAAGCGGCGGTCGAGGGCGCTGTCTTTTTCGATGTGTTTGCGGTATTCGTTGAGTGTGGTGGCGCCGACGCACTGGAGTTCGCCGCGGGAGAGGGCGGGTTTGAAGATGTTGGAGGCGTCCATGGCGCCTTCGGCGGCGCCGGCGCCGACGATGGTGTGGAGTTCGTCGATGAAGAGGATGATGTTTTTGGCGCGTTTGATTTCGTCCATCACGGCTTTGATGCGTTCTTCAAATTGGCCGCGGTATTTGGTGCCGGCGACCATGAGGGCGAGGTCGAGGGTGACGACTTTTTTGTCGAGGAGGATTTCGGGGACGATGCCGTTGGCGATTTCTTGGGCGAGGCCTTCGACGATGGCGGTTTTGCCGACGCCGGCTTCGCCGATGAGGACGGGGTTGTTTTTGGTGCGGCGGCAGAGGATTTGGATGACGCGGCGGATTTCGTTTTTGCGGCCGACGACGGGGTCGAGGCCGCCTTTGCGGGCGAGTTCGGTGAGGTCGCGTCCGAAGGCTTTGAGGGCGGGCGTGCGGATTTCTTTTTTGTCTTCGGGTTGCGCGCCGGGGCGTTGGGGGACGCCGGCGCCGGCTTCTTCGGGGGTGCCGCTTTCGCCGGCGGAGGTGGCGCCGGAGAACTGGGGGTCGAGTTCGCGGAGGATTTCGTGGCGGGCGCGTTCGATGTCGATGTCGAGGGATTTGAGGACGCGCGCGGCGACGCCTTCGCCTTCGCGGAGGAGGCCGAGGAGGATGTGTTCGGTGCCGACGTAGGAGTGGTTGAGGGTTTTGGCTTCGCGTCCGGCGAGGGCGAGGACTTTTTTCACGCGGGGGGTGTAGGGGATGCTGCCGGTGTTTTTGGTTTCCGCTCCGGTGCCGACTTGTTTTTCGACGGCGCCGCGGACGGTTTCCAGGTCAAGGGCCATTTTTTGGAGGACGCTGACGGCGACGCCTTGGCCGAGTTTGATGAGGCCGAGGAGGATGTGTTCGGTGCCGACGTAGTTGTGGTGGAAGCGGTCGGCTTCTTTGCGCGCGAGGGCGAGGACTTGTTGTGCTCGCGGGGTGAAGTTGTTCATGGGTTCCATAAATGGTTTTTTAGTGGTGCCGGGGGGAGTGGCTGTGCGTCGGTGGTGGAGCGGGGGGGGGGGCTTGCCGGTGGTGGAGCGTGCGTGTGTGTTTAGTTGTCGGGTTGTGTCTTTGCGTCCGTGGCGCGCGGGAAATCGGGCGGGGGGAAGGTGGCGAATTCGGCGCGGAGGTGGCTGGCGCGGCGGGTGTCGCGGCGGGCGGGGTCGAGGTCGGTTTTCGAGGTGTGCTGGATGTGGCCGGGTTGGGTTTCGATGAAGAGGCGGTCCACGAGGGAGCGGCTGGTTTCCGGGAAGTAGCCGAGGTCGGCGCCGAGGCGCACGAGTGAGAGGAGGTTCATGGCTTCGCCGGAGGTGAGGAGGTGGCTGTGTTGGAGGATGCCGTAGGCGCGGCCGATTTTGTCTTGGAGTCGGGCGGCGTCGTTTTCGACGAGGCGGGCGCGGGCGTTGAGTTCGTGTTCGATGATGGAGTGGAGGACGGAGCCGAGGCGTTTGATGATGGTGTCTTCGGATTCGCCGAGGGTGGTCTGGTTGGAGATTTGGAAGATGCTGCCGGAGGCGTCGGAGCCTTCGCCGAAGAGTCCGCGGACGACGAGGCCGAGTTGGTTGACGGCGCGCACGACTTTTTCCATCTGGCTGGAGATGACGAGCGCGGGGAGGTGCATCATGGCCGAGGCGCGCAGGCCGGTGCCGAGGTTGGTGGGGCAGGCGGTGAGGTAGCCGAGTGTGGGCGAGAAGGCGTAGTCGAGGTAATCTTCAAGTGTGGTGTCGAGGGTGTCGATGGCGGCCCAGGCTTTTTTGAGTTGGAAGCCGGCGCGGAGGACTTGGAGGCGCAGGTGGTCCTCTTCGTTGATCATGATGGAGAGGGTCTGGTCGGGGCTGATGATGACGCCGGAGCCGTTTTTCGCTTCGCTGAGTTCGCGGCTGATGAGGTGGCGTTCGACGAGGATCTGGCGGTCGAGTTCGCTGAGTTCGTCGATGGAGGCTTGGGCGGCGTGTTTGAGGGGGGTGGTGGCGGCGAGGGCGGCGCGGCAGGTTTCGAGGATGGTCGCGCGTTGCGTTTCGGTGGCCCGTCCGGGGAAGCGGTGGCCGGCGAGGTTGCGCGCGAGGCGGATGCGCGTCATGAGGACGATGGCGCATTTGCCCGCGGCGTCGCCGGTGAGTTCCGAGGGTGTGGCGAGGAGGGCGGCGATGGTGGCGGGTTGGTTATTCCGCGGGTTTTTCCCCGAAGGCTTGTTTGACTTGGTTGATTTCATCGCGGTAGCGGGCGGCGTCTTCGTAGCGCTCGGTTTTGATGGCCTCGGAGAGGTCGAGTTCGAGTGTGGTGAGGCGGTCGTAGAGGGATTTGCGGGCGAGGGCTTTTTGCGGGATTTTGCCGGTGTGGGTGGTGCCTTTGTGCATGTTGTCGAGCATCGGCCCGAGCAGTGTCTTGAAGGTTTCGTAGCAGTGGGGGCAGCCGAAGCGGCCGGTTTTTTTGAAGTCGTTCTGGGTGAAGCCGCATTGTTCGCAGCGGGGGCCGGGTTCGGAGTTTTCGGGGTTGAGCGATGCTTTGAGGAGGAGGTCGGACAGCGAGAAGCCGGTGGGGTCGGTGAGGCCTTTGGCTTGGGCGCAGGCTTCGCACAGGTCGATCTTGTGCACCTTGTTGTTAACGATTTGGGTGAGGTGCACCGTGGCGGGTTTCGAGCAGAGATCGCATTTAAGAGGGCTGGCCATGATGGGAATATATCACGTTCGTCGAGGATGGTGGCGGGACAATGCTAAAAGATCGGTTTGCGCGCGGGTGGCGCGGGTGGTGTGGTGATGTGGGTGGCGTGACGTGGTGGCGTGGTATGGGTGACGTGGTGGTGGTGTGGTATGAGTGACGTGGTGTGGCGTGGTATGGGTGGCGTGGTGGCGTGGTGGAATTGGTGTGGCGGAGTCGGTGTGGCGAGAGCGGTGTGGGAAAGATAGGAGAGTGCGGAGGAGAAGACGTGTCGATGGCGGAAATGGATGCGATACGGCGCGGTGCCGGGTGTTTGGGCCGGGCGCACGGTTGTCGTGCGTGAATCATTTGGGTTTGCACCAAGCATGCCACATCTAATTTACAAAAAAAACCGGCATTTCCCCAGCGCGAGAGGGTGTGTCCGGCGCGCGCCGGTGTCGGGCGCGGTGTGCCGGAATCGCCCGGCGGGCCGTGCGGACGGGCGACAGAGTGGCGCAGCGAGGCCATCTCCGCCCTTGCCTGCCGGGGCGAACGTGCCACAGTCCTTCAGTCTGTCACAATCATGAGCTTGTTACAATCATGAGCCGAACCGCAGCCATTCTTCTCGCCGCCGGGAGCGGCAAACGCATGCAGGGGGTCGTTTACGACAAAGTGCTCGCCCCGCTCGGCGGCCATCCGTTGTTCGCCCGCTCCGTCGCCGCCTTCATGGCCAGCGGGGTGGCGGATTATTATGTCATCACCACCCGCGACCAGCGCCAGCTCACCGGGCTTTCCGCCTATGCGCCCACGCCGTCGGTCTTTATCCGGGGCGGACGCACCCGGCGGGACTCCGTCGCCGCGGCGCTGGAGGCGCTGCCCGCCGACATCGCGCATGTGTTTATCCATGATTGCGCGCGCCCCTTCATCCGGCCCGAGCAACTCGTCGCGCTTCACAAAATCGTCCGCCGCGAGCACGCCGTCGTCCTCGCCCGGCGCGTCGCCGACACGATCAAGCAGCACGCCGACACCGGCCTCCTGAAAACCCTCGACCGCTCGCGCCTCTGGGCGATGGAGACGCCGCAGGTGTTTGACCGCGACCTCATCACCCGCGCCTACGCCCGCGTGATGACGCGCGGCGTGGCCATCACCGATGACGCCGCCGCCGTGGAGCTGCTGGCGCATCCCGTCGCGTTGCTGGAAAATCCGCATCCGAATCCCAAGCTCACCACGCCGGCGGACCTTTCTTACTTCGAGTTCATCGACGCCTCGCTCAAACGAAGCGCCGGCGGGGAGCCGCGCGGTGACGGCCTCGCGCCGCGGGCGTGAGGGGAAGACCAAGTTGGAATACCATGCCGGAACTAATCGAGGCCACCAGAGCCTTTATCGAACCAGTGCCTATTCGGTTTAGTGTGTCGCCAACGCAAGAGGACCGGCGCTGCGCAACATCACATAACATCACGTAACATCAGCGATTGTGACTGCGAAAGCAGGGTTGGCGGACACGTCTAATGGCACCCGTGAAGCCGTCCGCCCGCCCCCCTCCCTCCCCGCCCACGCCCTCGCATAATCTCGTTTGCATTTTACCGACCGACGGGCAGACGATTCCCGCATGAAAATCTCCATCACTCAGAAGGAATACGCCCGTCTGCTCGAACTTGCCTACATGGGCATGTGGGTGGCGACCTCCCACGACGAGGAACTCGACGACGCACGCCCCGGACGCTATGAGGCGGTTTACCAGATGCTCTTGCGCAACGCCCCGAACATGGGTTGCGCGAACTTGGTCCAAGGCGACCCCGATTCCGGCGAGCCGATGGAGGAATCGCAGGAGCTGGAAAACGGACGCGCGGACGAATTGATCGAGAAATTCGAAAACGACTGTTTCTGGGACGAGCTGTGCGACCGCCTTGCCGAGAGGGATTTGGAACGTGAATGCGCGAGGGAGCCGCTGTCGCCGGGGATGCCTTGCGAGGAAAATTACGATCTCGAAATGGATCGGATGGACGCGCTTTCGGCGCGGTATCGCGACGAATTTGTGAAGCACGAGCTGGACAACGTGATCGTGCTCTTCGGCAGCGACCGGCTGTCGTGAGCACACCGGGCGAAGCGGCGGCGGCGGCTTTGCCGGGAGGGAGGGGAAGGGAATGCCCGCGCCATTTCCGCTCCGGGTGCGCTTCATAAGTCGAGTCCCTGCGGGGACGCTTGCGCAAGGAGCGGCGGCGTCGCGCCGCCCGACACGCGCAACGCGCGCGCGCAACGCCTCGCGGGTTTTCGCGCAGCCTTTGGCCCCTCGCAAACGGGCGAGGCGTTGCCTCGTCCGGCGGCGGGACGCTGCCGCTCCTTGCGCGAGCGTCCTTCCTCGTCCCTTTGGCTTCCGACACCCTTTGGCTTCCGACACCCTTTGGCTTCCGACATCCCTTTGGAGCGCGCCCTCCGGGCCACTGCCGGGCCACTGCCGGGCCAATGCCAGGCCAATGCGAGGCCACTGCGGCGCCACTGCGAGGCCATTGCGGGACAATTGAAGCTTGAAGAGCGCCGCCTTATCCGTGTTGTTTTCCGATTTCGTTTTCATCACCAGCAACCCAACAACCTCCCTCAACACCCACCACCATGGCAGGCGTCGGAAAGCTCCTCAAGCAAGCCCAGAAAATGCAGCGTCAAATCGAGACGCTCCAAACC
>JAIRTK010000429.1 GCA_031254955.1 Opitutaceae bacterium | reverse complement strand
GCCCAATCGAGAACCGAAAACCCCGCACACACCACCACCCGTCCCTCAATCTCACCCGTCCCGCAATCCCGCTCGTCCCTCAATCCCACCCGTCCTAAAATTCCACCTGTCCCGCAATCCCCCCATTCCGCATTCCCGCCCATTCCGCAATTCTGCCCGTCCCGCATCCCACTCATTCCGTCATACCCATTTCCAATGAAAATCACTCTTTTGTAGGGGCGTCGCTTGCGACGCCCGGCTTGATAACCGTGCTCCAGCAAAGGCCGCGCTCCAGCAACGGGCTTCGCAAGCGAAGCCCCTACATCGCTCTGCTTCTAAAGTGTCCTGTTCACTGGAAAAGGGTATAATCCGCTCATCCCGTAATCCGCCCATTCCGCATTTAATATTCCGCATTCCGAAATCCGCATTCCGCATTCCCATGCTCCTCACCGAGTTCCTTATCGAACCCTTCACCTATGCGTTCATGCGACGCGGGCTTGCCGTCGCCATCGTGCTGAGCTTCAGCGGCGGACTCCTCGGCTGCATCCTCATGCTGCGCCGCCTCGCGCTCATGGGCGACGCGCTCGCGCACTCGCTTCTCCCCGGCATCGCCCTCGCCTGGCTGGTCTTTGGCGCAAGCCCCGCCGCGCTCTTTGCCGGCGCGCTCATCGCCGGCCTGCTCACCGCGCTCGGCAGCGCCTTCCTCAGCCGCTTCACCCGCGTGAAGGAGGATGCCGCCTTCGGCGCGCTCTTCCTCGTGTTCTTCGGCGCGGGCGTGGCGCTCATCAGCAAGCTCCCCTCCCGCCTGAACCTCTCCCACTTCCTCTTTGGCAACATCCTCGGCGCCGGCCCCGACGACCTGCGCCTCGCCATCGTCATCAGCGCCGCCACCGTCGCGCTCTTCGCCATCTTCCGCCGTGCCGTCCTGCTCGAAACCTTCGACCCCGTCTTCCACCGCGCCACCGGCGGACGCGGCGGCCTCGTGCATTTCGGCTTCCTCGCGCTCACCGTGCTCAACCTCGTCGCCGCGCTCCAGACCATGGGCGTCGTCCTTGCGCTCGGGCTTTTCCTGCTCCCCGCCGCCAGCGCGTATCTCTGGTGCGAAAATTTTCTCCGCCTGATCGCGCTCTCCGTCGCCATCGCCATCGCCGGCTCGACCGCCGGCATCCTGTTGAGCTATCACGCCGGCCTCGCCAGCGGCGCGGCCATCGTGCTTTGCCTCGGCGCGGTGTTTATCCTGTCGGGTCTCTTCAGCCCCCGCCACGGCGCCATCTCCCGCCTCCTTCACGCCCGCCGAGGAGAAAACGCCCGTCCGGGAGCGTGACGACGAGGGCGTGAAAATCCCCCACGCGCGCCGCGCGCCCGCCCGTAATCCACTTTCTCAATGAGAAATAGATTTTAGCGGGCAGGACGATTTCGCCGTTCCCAGCGAAGCGAGAAGCCTGACAACCGCCGCTCTGGCACATGCCTTGGCCTGACGTAGCGCAGACTTCCAAGTCTGCTTGGCTTGGGCGGCGCGGAGTACCGAAATGAAGTCTGTTTTTGACACAGAGACCATAGAGCATCGACACGGAGAGCGCAGAGAAAAAAGACCTTTTTCAGGCAGGGACTCCGTGCCCTTGTAGTTCACCACTGTTACGCGGACCGGCGCAGCGCAGGCGCGGCAGCACCGGCAGGGAGTCCTCGCCGAGACCGTCGCCTCCTCCGCACCCTACCAAGGACGGATTGCATTGGGTTATTCAAAAGCCCCCACTCCCCCTCTTCCATCCCCCTCCCTCTCCCCATCGTAACATCAGTTATTGACTCACCCGCCATCCGACACCGAAAACAACGCCACTCCGCCACCACCCGCGCGCCACCCATAACCACCACAACAACACACCACACCGCGCCCCACCCCCCCCCCCCAAGCGCTGCCGCGGCATAGATTACGGCGAACGCCGCATCGGCTTGAGCCACGGCGATGAAATCGGCGTGGCCACGCCGCTGCCCGCGCTCACGGACGCGCAACCCGAAAAACGCTGGACCGCGCTCCTTGCCTGCGCGCGCCAGCACCGCGTCACGGACATCGTGATCGGACACCCGCTCAACATGGACGACTCCATCGGCTTCAAAGCCCGTGAAGTGGAACGCTTCGCCGCCCGCCTGAAAGCCGCGCTCGGCCTGCCGGTGCACTTGGTGGACGAACGCCTCACCTCCCACGAAGCCCAGGCGACGATCCCCAAATCGAAACGCCGCGCCGCGCGCGCCAGTGGCCGGATCGACTCGCGAGCCGCGACCCTCATCCTCCAAGACTTCCTCGACCAAACCCTCGCCCGCGCCTCATCCAGCGCATCAGTCCCCTCCGACCTATCTGACCTATCCGACCGATCAGTCCGCTCCACCCCATCCTCAACCCCCGTCACCCCATCCGTCCCCACCGCCACCCCATCCGCCTCATCCCCGTCCGCCCTCTCCCTCGCCTCCCTCCCCGACCTCACATCCGCCACATCCGCCCTCACCCTCGCCCCAACCGCCCCGCCAACTCCACGCTGGAAATGCCTCTGCGCCTACGACGGCGCCCCCTTTGCCGGCTGGCAAAGCCAGCGCGGCGGCGGCGCCATCCAAGACATCATCGAAGCACGCATAAAAACGATCTTTGGCCGCCCCATCCGCATCCACGCGAGCGGCCGCACCGACGCGGGCGTGCACGCCCGCGGACAAGTCTTCCACTTCGACGCCCCTTGGCGGCACGGCGCCGCGAAACTGCGCGCCGCGCTGGGTGCCGGCCTGCCGCGCGCCATCCAGATCAAAACCGTGCGCGAGGCGCCGGCGACCTTTCACGCCCGCTTCTCCGCGACCGGGAAAATCTACACCTACCACATCCACCTCGGCGACCCCGACCCCTTCACCCGCCCCTACGTATGGGCCTGCGCCCGCCCGCTCGACCTCGCCGCCATGCAAGCCGCCGCGGCGGCGCTGCGCGGTCGCCACGATTTCCGCGCATTCTCCGCGCACCGCGCCTCCCCGCGCGCAACCACCGCGCGCGGACACCGCGACACCGCCGGGCACCAAACCGCCGCCCACGCCCCCCCGCGCGAAAACACCGTGCGCGAACTCCGCCAGCTCGACGTGACCCGCCACGGCGCGCGCATCCGCGTGACCGCCTGGGCCGACGGCTTCCTCTACAAAATGGTGCGCAGCCTCGTGGGCGCGCTGGCGGCGGCGGGCGAAGGCAAAATGACGCCCGCCCAAATCCGGGAACTGCTCGCCACGGGCACCCGCCCCCCAAAACTCCCCACCGCCCCCCCGCAAGGCTTGTTTCTGGAACGCGTGCTGTATCCGCGCCCCCTTCCCGAATAAATTCCAAAGGCAACCCCCACGAAGAAAAGACTCTGAACCTAGGACACAGAAGCCGGGATGCAGGACTCGGAACCGTGGACGCAGATGTCGAGAGTCGAAAGCCCTGAGTCCCAATACCATTTCCCGATGAAATTTAGACTTTAGAGTGTGTCATCATGAGATATTAAGCCAGAGGTAAAGACATCGGATTTGGACGGCGGCAAGGAAACTGGAGGCGTTTTTCACATAGCGTGTGGCGATTCCCCGCCAGCCCTTCAGTTTCAGGATGGCGTTTTCCATCAAATGCCGCAGTCGATACAAATAGCGGTCATAGGTTCTTGGTGCCACCCGATGCTTGCGCGGCGGGATGACTACTGTCATGCCACGGTGACGAGCGTTCTCTACAATCTCGTTGGTATCGTAGCCTTTGTCAGCTACAAGATTTTCTGCGGCAATG
>JAIRTK010000209.1 GCA_031254955.1 Opitutaceae bacterium | reverse complement strand
GGCCTGCCCTCGCGTCAGGCCGCGCCGCATGGGGGAGGCCGCGCAAGTCATCCGCGGCCTGCCTGCACGGTGCGTCATACCCATTCCCAATGAAAATCACTCTTTTGCAGGGGCGTCGCTTGCGACGCCCGGCTTGATAACCGTGCACCAGCAAAGGCCGTGAACCAGCAAAGGCCGTGCTCCAGCAACGGGCTTCGCAAGCGAAGCCCCTACATGGCTCTGCTTCTAAAGGGTCATGTTCACTGGGAAAGGGTATCAGTTGTAACGTTCGTCGGCGCAGGGGACTCCGGCAAAGGAAGACTTGAGCAGCGGAGGAGCGAAGCAAGGCGGCAAGGTTGCCAAGGTCTGTCGCCGTCACAAACACGCTGACGCAAGGAGAGGCGGCGTCCTGCCGCCCGACACGCGGAACGCGTGCCCGCCGTGTCTCGACCAACCATCACATGCGAACCGGCAGGCCTTCGCCTCGTCCGGAGGCGGGACACCGCCGCTCCTCGCGCCGGCGCCTTCACGGTGAAAATCGCGCAAGCGTCTTCGCAGTGAAAAACAGCCATCCACAGCCATTCACAGCCCAAAGCAACGCGGCGCCTGATGCGCTCTTTTTTCCGAATGCCGCCCGGCGGCCAACGGGCGCTTATTTTCCCCTTGCGGCGGGCCGGGGCGGGTGTTGTGCTGGCCGTCCTACTTTCTCGCAGGAACCACTTCTTGCGCCACCGGATCACGTAGCTGTGCGGTGACGCGGCTTTTCGATTCCGGGATATCGCAACTCACGAGCGAAATTTCCGGGTCGTATTTTTTTGCGAAAAAACGCTTGCCGAGATTCCGGCGAATGGTAGCGTCCGCTCCTTTTCCTCATTTTCCGACCACTTTCATATTTGTCATGCCGACCATCAACCAACTCGTGCGCAAAGGGCGCCGCATCATCCGCACCAAGTCCAAGTCCCCGGCCTTGAGCGGCAATCCTTTCCGCCGCGGCGTCTGCGTGCAGGTCATGACCCGCACGCCCAAGAAACCGAACTCCGCCATCCGCAAGGTGGCGAAAGTCCGCCTGACCAACGGCAACGAAATCATCTCCTACATCCCCGACGAAGGGCACAACCTTCAAGAGCACTCCATCGTGCTCGTGCGCGGAGGCCGCGTGAAAGACCTCCCCGGCGTGCGCTACCACATCGTGCGCGGCACGCTCGACGCCACCGGCGTCGAAAAACGCCGCCGCAGCCGCTCCAAATACGGCGTCAAGCGCCCGAAGGCCGCCAAGTGACCCAGGCGCCTCCCGTTCAACATTAACCCAGCACCTTTCCCGTCATGTCACGCCGTCACAGAGCCACGAAACGCCAAGTCGTTCCGGACATCCGCTACAACAGCCCGCTCGTTGCCCATTTGGTCAACGTCATCATGAAAAACGGCAAGAAAAACCTCGCCCAACGCATCGTTTACGGCGCGTTCGAGAAAGTCTCGGCCAAGCTGGAGAAGGGCGACCCGGTGGACCTGCTCATCGGCGCGCTTGAGAACACCCGCCCCCGCCTTGAGGTCAAGAGCCGCCGCGTCGGCGGCGCCACCTATCAGGTGCCGGTTGAAATTTCCTACGAACGACAGGAAAGCCTCGCCCTCCGCTGGATCGCCGCCGCGGCCACCTCGCGCAAAGGCATCCCGATGAAGGACGCGCTCGCGAGTGAAATCGTGGACGCCTACAACAACACCGGCTCTGTCGTCAAAAAGAAGGAAGACACGCACAAGATGGCCCAGGCCAACCGCGCCTTCGCCCATCTCCGCTGGTAATCCGCCCGCAACCATTGCCCGCGCCTGCCGCACTCACACCATCCATGTCCTCCTCCATCGAAAATTCCACCAAGATCGTTGTCGTCACGGAAAAGTCCAAGATATCCCCGGTCAACGCCAAGGATCGCAGCGCGCCCCTCGAATGGACGCGCAACATCGGCATCGCCGCGCACATCGACGCCGGCAAGACCACCGCCTCCGAGCGCATCCTCTTTTATTCCGGCTCCATCCACAAAATCGGCGAAGTGCATGAAGGCACCGCCGTCACCGACTGGATGGAACAGGAACGCGAACGCGGCATCACCATCACCGCCGCCGCCATCTCCTGCGCCTGGGACGCCTCCTGGGGTCCGTGGAAAGGCATCCGCACGCACATCAACATCATCGACACCCCAGGCCACGTGGACTTCACCGCCGAAGTGGAACGCTCCATGCGCGTGCTCGACGGCGCCGTCGCCGTCTTCTGCGCCGTCGCCGGCGTGCAACCCCAGTCCGAGACCGTCTGGCGCCAAGCCAACAAATACGGCGTGCCCCGCGTCGCCTTCGTCAACAAAATGGACCGCGTCGGGGCCGACTTCTTCCGCGCCGTGCGCGAAATGCGCGAAAAACTCGGCGCCAACGCCCACCCGCTTTTCCTGCCCATCGGCAAAGAAGACGCCTTCTCCGGCGTGATCGACCTGGTGCAAAACGCCGCCTACTACTTCGCGGACGACGGCGGCAAGGACGACCCGCTCGGCCTGCACCCCACCACGCGCGAAATCCCCGAAGAACTGAAAGCACAAGCCCGCGAATACCGCGAAAAACTCATCGAAGCCGTGTCCGACTTCGACGACGTGGTCGCCGAAAAATACCTCGGCGGCGAGGACATCACCGTCGATGAACTCATGCTCGGCGTCCGCAAGGCCACCATCTCCCTGAAATTCGTCGGCGCCATCCCCGGCTCCGCCCTGAAAAACAAAGGCGTGCAACGCCTGCTCGACTGCGTGGTCAACTACCTGCCCAACCCGCTCGAAGTCGCCACCATCAAAGGCCAGGACAGCGACGGCACGGAAGTCTCCGTCGTCGTTGACGACAGCGCCAAAGTCGCCGGCCTCGCCTTCAAACTCTGGACCGACCCCTTCGTCGGACGCCTCGTCTTCTTCCGCGTCTACACCGGCGCGCTCCGCAAAGGCACCTCGCTCTACAACCCCCGCACCCGCCGCTCCGAACGCGTCTCCCGCCTCGTCCGCATGCGCGCCAACGACCGCGAGGAAATCGACGTGGCCTATTCCGGCGACATCTGCGCGCTCGTCGGCGTCAAGGAAGTCATCACCGGCGACACGCTTTGCAACGAGGACTACGACGTGCGCCTTGAACCCCCCTCCTTCCCCGAACCCGTCATCTCCATGTCCGTCGAGCCAAACTCGAAAAGCGACCAAGAGAAAATGTCCATCGCGCTCCAGCGCCTCGTCGCGGAAGACCCGACCCTCAAAGTCAAGACCGACTCCGACACCGGCCAGACCATCCTCTCCGGCATGGGCGAACTGCACCTCGACATCATCGTCGATCGCATGAAACGCGAATTCAAAGTCGAAGCCACCGTCGGCAAACCCCAAATCGCCTACCGCGAAACCATCCTCGCCAACGCCGAAGGCGAAGGCAAATTCATCCGCCAGTCCGGCGGCAAAGGCCAATACGGCCATTGCGTGCTCAAAATCGAACCCAACGAAAAAGGCAAAGGCATCGAAGTCATCAACGAAATCGTCGGCGGCGTCATCCCGAAAGAATTCATCAAACCCACCACCGACGGCATCTACGAAGCCTGCAACAACGGCGTCGTCGCCGGCTACCCGGTCGTGGACGTGAAAGTGCGCATCGTGGACGGCTCCTTCCACGAAGTGGACTCCTCGGAACTCGCCTTCAAGATGGCCGGCATCTTCGGCTTCAAAGAAGCCATGAAAAAAGCCAGCCCCATCCTCCTCGAACCCATCATGGGCGTCGAACTCACCACCCCCGAAGACTACCAAGGCGACCTCATGGGCGACATCAACCGCCGCCGCGGCACCATCCAAGGCATCGAAAACAAAAACGGCGCCGCCATCGTCAACGCCAACGTCCCCCTCGAAATGCTCTTCGGCTACGTCACCGACATCCGCTCGCTCTCGAAAGGCCGCGCCAGCGCCTCCATCACCCCCTCCCACTTCGAACAAGTGCCCAACTCGATTCTCCAGAAAATCATCGAAACCTCCTCCAAGGCCCCCGCCCGCACCTGACCGACAACGCAACCCATCACCCGCCATGAAAGGCCAACGCATTCGCATCAAACTCCAGGGCTTCGATTACCGCGTGATCGACCAGTCGGCCCTCGAAATCGTCGAGACCGCCAAACGCTCCGGCGCCCGCGTCTCCGGACCGATTCCGCTCCCGACCCGCATCGAGAAACTCTCGCTCAACCGCTCCCCGCACGGAGACAAAAAATCCATGGAGCAGTTCGAATCCCGCACCCACAAACGCCTCATCGACATCATCGAACCCACCGCGCAAACCGTGGACGAACTCAAAAAACTCAACCTCCCCTCCGGCGTCGACATCACCATCAACGTCTAAACCACCCGACCACTCTGACATACATAGCAGTAGCCCAAGTGCGCCCCGCGCACTGCTGGGTTTTCCGCTAATGTAGGCTCCAAACGGAAACCCTCCACCTACCACTTAGCCCATGACATCCACACTCCTAGGCAAAAAACTCGGAATGACGCAGATCTACGACGCCCAAAACGTCCTGGTCCCCGTCACCGTCGTGGAAGCCGGCCCCTGCCCGGTTGTCCAAGTCAAGACAGTCGAGACCGACGGCTACAACGCCGTCCAAATCGGCTTCTCCACGAAAAAAGCCAAAAACACACCCAAAGCCGAGCAACACCACGCGAAAAAAGCCGGCCTCGACGAGACCCCCCGCCTGCTCGGCGAAATCCGCCTCGCCGCCCCCCCCCCGCACAAAGTCGGCGACATCCTCACCGTCGAAACCTTCAAGGAAGGCCAAGCCATCGACGTCATCGGCATCACCAAAGGCAAAGGCTTCCAAGGCGTCCAGTTCCGCTTCAAAACCGCCGGCGGCCCCGCCGCGCACGGCTCCATGTTCCACCGCCGCATCGGCTCCATCGGCATGCGCCAGACCCCAGGCCGCGTGTGGAAAAACCAGAAAATGCCCGGCCACATGGGCGGCGTCCGCCGCACCGTGCAAAACCTCAGCATCGTGAAAATCCTGCCCGGGAAAAACCTCCTTCTCGTGAAAGGCGCCATCCCCGGCGCCAACGGAGACGACATCATCGTCCGCACCGCCATCAAAGGCCAACCCAAAAACGCCTAACACGAAGGACCCTTAGCCAGCCATGAAACTCAAAGTTTTCACACCCGACGGCAACACCTCGCGCGAGCAGGAATTTGACGGCCTCCCCGTTTTTGAAGGCGACAAAGGCCTCCAAGCGGTCAAGGAAGTCATCGTCGCCATCAACGCCAACAACCGCCTCGGCACGCACTCCACCAAAACCCGCGGCGAAGTCTCCGGAAGCAACAAAAAACCCTTCCGCCAGAAAGGCACCGGCCGCGCCCGCTCCGGCGAACGCCGCTCCCCCCTCTGGACCGGCGGCGGCGTCGTCTTCGGCCCGAAACCCCGCGACTATTCCAAAAAAATCAACGCCAAAGTCAAAACCCTCGCCTTCAACCGCGCCCTCTTCGACCGCGCCAGCGCCGGCGAACTCGACGTCATCGAAAAATTCGACGCGCCCGCCGCCAAGACCAAGACCCTCAACCAAGTCATCGCACGCATCGCCCCCAAAGGCAAAGTCCTCGTCGTCGACTCCACCTTCACCCCCGAAACCGCCCGCGCCACGCGCAACATCGCCCGCGTCGCCATGCAGGAAGCCTCGAAACTCAACACCCTCGACCTCGCCCGCTACGGCAAAATCATCGTCTCCACGGCGGCCCTCGAACAAATCATCACCCGCGCAAAAGGAGGTAAACAATGAACTCCGCCTACATCCTCAAACACGTCCGCCTCACGGAAAAATCCAACAAACTCTCGTCCGACTACAGCCAGTACACCTTCCAAGTTCACCCGGACGCGACCAAACACACCATCGCCGCCGCCGTTGAAAAAACCTTCAAAGTCACCGTCACCCGCGTGAACGTCGCCAACTACCGCGGCAAAAACAAACGCGGCCGCACCGGACGCCCCGGCCTCACCTCCGACTACAAAAAGGCGATCGTCACCCTCAAAAAAGGCGACAAAATCGAACTCCTCTAAAAACCCATCCGCCCACCCGGAGACACACCACCATGGCACTCAAACACTCCCGCCCCCTCACGCCCTCCCAGCGATTCACCACCCGGAACAGCCAGCCGGAACTCGCCAAAAAACGCCCCGAACGCGCCCTCACCCAATCCAAAAAACGCACCGGAGGCCGCAACTGCTACGGACGCATCACCTCCCGCCGCCGCGGCGGCGGACATAAAAAACTCTACCGCGTCATCGACTTCCGCCGCGCCCTCCTCGACGTGCCCGCCACCGTGCTCGCCATCGAGTATGACCCCAACCGCTCGGCCAACATCGCCCTCGTCCAATATGCCAACGGCGACAAAAACTACATCATCGCCCCCCAAGGCCTCGCCACCGGCGCCAAAATCGTCTCCTCGCAAAAAGCCACGCTCAACGACTTCATCGTCGGCAACAACTTCCCCCTCGAAATCATCCCCCCCGCGACCAAAGTCCACTGCGTCGAACTCCTCCCCGGACGCGGCGCCCGACTCGCCCGCGGCGCCGGCTCGGCGGTCGAACTCATCGCCATCGACGGCGGCTTCGCCCAAATCAAACTCCCCTCCGGCGAAATCCGCCTGGTGAACCCCCGATGCCGCGCCACCATCGGCGAAGTCGGCAACCCCGGACACAACCAACGCTCCCTCGGCAAAGCCGGCCGCAACCGCTGGCTCGGCAAACGCCCCCGCGTCCGCGGCATGGTGATGAACCCCATCGACCACCCCAACGGCGGCGGCCAAGGCAAATCCAAAGGCGGCGGCGGACGCCAGCACCTCATGTCCCCCTGGGGCCAACTCGCCAAAGGCTTCCCCACCCGCCGCCGCGCCAAACCCTCGAACAGCCTCATCCTCACCCGCCACAACGGACGCCCCCCGCGCGGCAAAAAATAACCCTTTAACGGACACGCACCATGGCACGCTCCATCAAAAAAGGCTTCTTCGTCGATTACCACCTGCTCGAAAAAATCGAGAAGGCGGTCAAAACCAACGCCAAGAAACCCATCCAGACCTGGTCCCGACGCTCGACCATCACGCCCGACTTCATCGGCCACACCTTCAACATCCACAACGGCAAAGCCTTTGTCTCCGTCTACATCACGGAAAACATGGTCGGCCACAAACTCGGCGAGTTCGCCCCCACCCGCGTCTTCAAAGCGCACGGCGGCATGACCCGCAAAGAAGTCTAACCCACACCCAACCCACACCCAACCCACCACCAACCGAAACCCAAAGGGTAGGGGACGGCGCGCCCGCGCCACCCTGCTACCGCCGCTCACCCGGAATCCTCACCAAACATGGAAGTTCAAGCCATCACCCGCTACGCGCGCATGTCACCCAAGAAAATGCGCGAAGTCGCCCGCGCCATCCAAGGACGCAAAGCCCCCGAGGCCATCGACCTCCTCGGCATCATCCCGCGCAAATCCGCGCGCCTCATCGCCAAGACCCTCAAGTCCGCCATCGCCAACGCCGAAAACAACGCCAACCTCTCCGCCGACACCCTCGTCGTGAAAACCGCCATCATCGAAAACGGCCCCGTCCTCAAACGCTTCAAAGCCGCCGCCAAAGGCTCCGCCGCCCCGCGCCGGAAAAAAATGTCCCACATCCGCATCGTCCTCGCCGACGGCAACAACTAATTTACCACCACCATGGGCCAAAAGACCAATCCCGTCGGTTTCCGCCTCGCCGTCAGCCGCGCCTGGCAATCCCGCTGGTTCGCCGGCAAACGCGACTTCGCCCGACTCCTCGCCGAAGACCAGCTCATCCGTGAGAAACTCATGGAAAAACTCAAACAAGCCTCCGTGCCGCGCATCTTCATCGAACGCGCCTCCAACCGCGTCCGCGTCAAAATCTACACCGCCCGCCCCGGCATCGTCATCGGCCGCAAAGGACAGGAAATCGACAAAATCAAAGACGAACTCGCCAAACTCACCGGCAAAGAAATCCTCCTCGACATCCAGGAAGTCAAAAAACCCGAGACCGAAGCCCAACTCGTCGCCGAAAACGTCGCCCTCCAACTCGAACGCCGCATCGCCTTCCGCCGCGCCATGAAAAAAGCCGTCGAAATCGCCATGACCCTCGGCGTCGAAGGCATCCGCATCCAATGCTCCGGACGCCTCGGCGGCGCCGACATCGCCCGCCGCGAATGGCAACGCAAAGGCCGCGTGCCACTCCACACCCTCCGCGAAAACATCGACTACGGCTTCTCCGAGGCCCGGACCGTTTACGGCAAAATCGGCGTGAAATGCTGGATCTGCAAAAAAGACGCCGAAACCAACTAACCCGCCGCCCGGCCAACCAACAGGAGACACCCACATGGCTCTCGCACCCGCACGCACCAAATACCGCAAAACGCAAAAAGGCTCCCGCAAAGGCAACGCCACAAGCGGCAACACCATCGCATTCGGCGACTTCGCCATCCAGTCCCTCACACGAGGCAACATGACCGGACGCCAGATCGAAGCCGCCCGCGTCGCCATCACGCGCCACCTCAAACGCAAAGGCAAACTCTGGATCCGCGTCTTCCCCCACAAACCCATCACCAAAAAACCCGCCGAAGTCCGCCAAGGCCAAGGCAAAGGCGCCGTCGAATTCTACGTCGCCGTCATCAAACCCGGCGCCATCCTCTTCGAACTCGCCGGCGTGCCCGCCTCCATCGCCAAAGACGCCTTCCGCCTCGCCGACGCCAAACTCCCCTTCCGCTGCCGCTTCATCCTGCGCGAAGGCGTCACCGCCTGAACCAGCACAACCCGCAAAGACGCCACACCATGACCGCAAAAGAAACCCGCGACCTCTCCATCACCGAACTCGACACCAAACTCCGCGAAGCCCGCGAACAGCTCACCCAGCTCCGCCTCCGCAAACAAACCGGCCAAGTCGAGAAAACCCACACCCTCCGCGCCATCCGCAAAGACATCGCGCGCATGGAAACCATCCGCGCCGAAAAAACCCGCGCCGAAAAACAACAACCCGCCGCCACCAAGTGATTATCGATTCCCCCCACCCGAGCCAAGATTAAGCCGCCCCTCCCCGAGCCGGATGAAAAACGAAAATCACGCCTGAAAACGAAAAACCAAAAACCCTTCCCGCCATGCCCACCACGACACGCAACAAACGCAAAGACCTCGTCGGCTTCGTCACCAGCCGCTCCGGAGACAAATCCATCAAAGTCACCGTCCCCTTCAAAGTGCCGCACCCGCGCTACCAAAAAGTCATCAACCGCAAAATCGTCGTGCACGTCCACGACGAAAAAAACACAGCCGGCATCGGCGACAAAGTCGAAATCATGGAAACCCGCCCCATCAGCCGCCTCAAACGCTGGCGCGTGGTCGCCATCCTAGAACGCGCCATCTCCGTCGGAGCCGCCATCACCGAAGCCGATGTCGCCGCGCAAGTGCCCACCAAGACCCGGAAAACCGAAGACGCCGCCGCCACCACCACCACCGCCGCCGAGTAGAAGCAAACCCGATCCCACCAAAAGGACACCACCATGATACAACTGCGCTCCCGACTCGAAATCGCCGACAACACCGGCGCCCGCCGCGCCGGCTTCATCCGCAAAAAAGGCCAGATGACCGACACCGCCGCCGTCGGCGACATCATCACCGTCCACATCCAGGAAAGCTCGACCGACGCCACCGTGAAAAAAGGCGAAATCGCCAAAGCCGTCGTCGTCCGCACCAAAGCCCCCATCCGCCGCTCCGACGGCAGCTACCTGCGCTTCGACAGCAACGCCATCGTCATCATCACGCCCGACGGCAACCCCAAAGGCACCCGCATCTTCGGCCCCGTCGCCCGCGAACTACGCGCGAAAAACTTCATGAAGATCATATCCCTCGCCCCGGAAGTTCTCTAAACCATGGCCCAAAAATTCCACGTCAAACGCGGCGACACAGTCGTCGTCATCTCCGGCGCCCACAAAGGCAAGACCGGCAAAATCCTTGAAATCGTCGCCTCCAAACAACGCGCCCGTGTCGAAGGCGTCGCCCTCGTCAAACGCCACACCAAACCCCAAGGCGAGCAAAAACCCGGCGGCATCATCGAGCGCGAAGGCACCATCCACGTGTCGAACCTCATGAAACAAGCCGACTACGACTCCGGCAAACGCGCCCCAAAGACAGAGGAAAAGTAATCCCAATCACCCAATGAAAATCACACTTTTGCAGGAGCGTCGCAAGCGACGCCCGGCCTGATAACCGCACACCAGCAAAGGCCATGCACCAGCAACGGGCTTAGCAAGCGAAGCCCCTACATGGCTCTGCTTCTAAAGTGTACTTTTCACTGAGAAAGGGTATAATCCCAATTCACCCTTTTTTTGGAAGGACGGCCTCCGAGCCGTCCGTTTCGTCCGCAATCAGACAGGGCGGGAAAAGCAGGGCGGAACCATTAGTTTCCCGCATCCCTCAATGCCGTCCCATCCTCGCCGCCGCCCCATACCGCATAACGAAACCACCCGTCCCGCGACAGATTCAATATCCCGAACGACTCGGGTGCCAAAATTAGGGATAGGTAAAACATGAAGGGCACTACCTGTTAAAGTCGGTTTTTCATTTGGAAATGGTATTGCCGCTGTTCAGCGAATGGTCCCTATTCCACCGAACGGCAGGCATGATTAGACAAAGCCGGAGTATTTCGTCTAGAATCAGCCATCGGCCAGTGCACTCAACCGTCCGGTTTCACCTCCGGGAGTGATACCGTTTCCCAATCAGATTCCAACTTTAGAGCCTTTCCTGTTTATTCTGTCGC
>JAIRTK010000360.1 GCA_031254955.1 Opitutaceae bacterium | reverse complement strand
CGCCGGCGCGCAGCCATTGTTCATCTGTGAGACTGGCGCACCGCCGCCGGTGCCGGCACGCGGCGAGCAGGGTTTCCACGGGGCCGAGGAAACAGGATGAGGCGGATCCCTGGGCGAATGATATATTAAATACAGCCATGAGGGTCGAATTTTTCGCGCCCCATGGCCAGTCAAGCATTTAATTGCATTATTTTGGGCGCCAAGGCGCCTTCGCCGCGTTTTTAATATCAAAAGCACCCCAGAAAAACAATGCCTCTTATACGCAACGCAACCATGCCCGCACGTACGGCGGAGGGCGTTTTTGACGGGCGAATTTTAGACACCGTTCGGTCTCCCTTCTTCAGCGCCGACTACCTAAGGGAGGCACGTTTCATTTCCTTACGCACACGTTTTTCAATTGCATGCAACTTGGCTTCCGTATTGAGACGTTTGTCTATTATTGCCATCCATTTTCCTCCATATTCATTACTCAACTTAACATAAGCATCATGTGGTAGATATTCATGCAATTTTTTAGTCACTTCCAGGCTTTCCTTCCATGAGGCGTAAATAATTTTCCCTGCTTCCGGATCCTTTTTGCTTATTTCCGATATATCCTGTGGGTATGGCTCGCGAAGAGCCCAATCCCGTATCGATCCCTTCCAATCAATTGAGTCAGGATCCAAGGTCAGCTTGGCCTTGAAGTATTCGCGCCTGACTCTCGCAAGTGCGTCAAAAAAAGGCATCCATTTTTCAAAATAAACTCGTCCTGCCTCAGCGGAATAGTCCGAACGGACCAATTTCCCTATGGCAATATTACGCTCTCTCCAGACTGCATTGGCCTCTTCGAATGCCTGGGTCAAAATTTCCGTTTTTGTCTTGAGATTTGAAGGCGACGCACAGCCAACCTGCATTATAGTAAATAAACTCAATAAAAACATTGTTCTCATGGCGTAGGGCATTGAGGTGGGGAGGGCCAAAAGGGGGCAATCCGGGATATGTTGATTGTGGAGTATATTGAAGTGATGGCTACAAACCTTGTATACAGGCTTTGGGTTGTTTTGTTTTATGAAAAATTAGATTTTTTGTTAACATCCGGATTGCCCCCTTTGGGCCGCCTTTGGGTCTCCCTATCCCTTTTGGCTTCTTCTTCGCATGGGTGCGCATTGTTTTTGGGGCGTAAACGCGGCGGCGGCGGATTATGGTTTTGACACAGCAGCCAACGGTCTTGGCCAAAACTCTGTTGCCTTGGCTCCAGTCAAGAGCCGCCCACGGGGCGGCAATTTTCTTTGAGGATTTGCCTTTCCGGTGTGTCTCGGGCGCATGAATCATTCGATTATAACGCACAGCGCCTTTTGAAAAACCGGTGATCCGGACGAGTTCGGCGTTGGAAAGCGTCCAGTTTTGCCTGCCCCAAAAAGCGAAGGATTTGGGATGCCGAAAATGCCCTCTTTTTTGAAGGCGCTTCGGGGCGTTCCATTTTCCGGACTTTCGACGGCGGGAGATGAGGCTTGGCAGGGAAGAGGCGGCAAGTCCGGCAAGTGTCGCAAGGGCGGACATGGTCATGCCGTTTTTGTAGGCTTTTTCAACTTTGGCCCAATCTGTTTTCCGGCAGGCCGGCGCAATCAGGTTCAGGATGCGCGCCGCGGTCTTCCGTCTTTTATCGCCGTATTTTCGGGGCGCTTTGTTCAGGGGTGTTTTTGGGGTTCTGTTTTGGTTTGTTTTCTTCATGAATTACCAAGGGGGAAATGGGTTTTGCGGATTGTTTGGGCAATCAAAAAGCCGGCAAACGGGGTTTCCCGATGCCTTCAGCGGGAGGGAGCCGTGTTGAGGGGGAGGTAAGGCGTCAGGTTGATGTTTGTTGATTTTTAGCATGGCCGGATGAATGGCGTGTGGCGGTTTTCATGGTCAATGTTGCATGGTGAGGGCAAGGGGGGGCGTTGCTTCCAATCAAAAGGTTGGGGGATTTATAAGAAATAAAAATCAACAAGCATCAATCCTTTTCGGCGACCTCCGTCTGCCACGCCGCCCACACCGCGTCGGTGAAACGCATGTAGCGGAGGCCGGTCGTGAAATCGGTCAGGCGCACGGGCGCGTCTTCGCGGATGCTGGCGACAAAATCCGCCTCGACCCGCCAGCCGTCCCGGTCGGCGTCGGGGAGGTTGACTTGTCGCGAGGCGCCTTGGAGCGGTTTGTGGCGGAGGATTGCGTTGTCGAGGTCGAGGCGCAGGCCGCCCGCGCTGCCGTTGAGGCGGATTTCGTTGCGCGGGTGCGTGGTTTCCACGCCGCTCAGGTGGAGGACGAGGCGCGCGCCGGTTCGCGGGAAACGCGCCAGCACGGTCAGGCTTTCGGGGATTTGCACCCGGCGCGGGCGTCCGTCCTCGCCGGGGCGTTCGGCGGTGAACACCGCGCCGTCCGCCGCGACGACTTCGGCGTCGTCATCGAGCCAGCGCAGGAGCGCCTCGTAGTGGATGCCGAGCGTCATGATGTTGTGCCCGCTTTTTTCAATATCCTGCCGCCAGGTGAGCGGCGTGGAGGCGGCGGCTTGGGCGGCGCCGGTCTGCGTGATGGTGATTTCGCGCAGCGCGCCGAGCGCACCGGTGTCGAGCAGGCGGCGGATGGCGGCGTCAAACGCGAGCGTGAGCGGCGCGGGCACGATTTGCGCGACGATGCCTGGCTGTTTCCGCTCCGCCTCCCGCAACGCCCCGAGCATCGTCTCGGCCTCGCCGGCGTTGCGCGCCATGCGGGCCTCGGTGAGCACGTGTTTGCCGGCGCGGAGCGCTGCGATGGAGGCCTCGGCGTGCAGCCACGGCCAGGTGCCGATGCAGACGGCGTCGATGTCGGGCGCGTCGATGATCTCGCGCCAGTCGGCGGCGGCGCGCGCGATCCCGCATTCCTTGGAGGCGCGCCGGGACGATTCGAGCGAGCGGTTGGCGACGGCCGCGAGTTCCACGCCCGGCAGCGCGCGAAAGCCGGGGATGTGGCGCAGGCGGGTGTTGGCCCCCGCGCCGATGAAGCCGATGCGAAGCGGTTTTTGTGACATGCGCCCAAGTCTGGACTCGTTTCCCGCGCGGGCAAATCCGAAGCGCGCCGCCCTTCGATCCTCCAAAAAAAGGCTCCTCACCTCCGCCTCTCTTTTATTGTTCTCGTTCTCGTTCTCTTTTCCGTTTCCGAAGCGTTTCGAGAACGAAAACGAAAACGAGAACGAGAACGAGAACAAGAATTTCTAAAAATACGTTTTTAGCCGCAAATGACCGCAAATGACCGTGAATGGACTGAATAGACACAAATGGACGGAATGGACTGAATGGACTGAATGAAAACTCACGCAGAGACACAGAGACACAAAGAGAATGAGAGGGGCGGAGTGATGAAGAGTGAGGGATGAGGATGAGGATGAGTGGTGAGTGGGGCGTGGGGAGTGATGAGTTATGGAGCCGAAAGGTTTGTTTTTACCACTCACCCCTCACTTCTCATCACTCTGCCCCTCTCATCACTCATCACTCACCCACTCCCCACGCAACCTCTCTGTGTCTCTGCGTGAGTTTTCATTCAGTCCATTCCGTCCATTCGTGTCCATTCAGTCCATTCGCGATTGGTTTTCCGGATTGAAAAAAGAAATCCCCAGAACCTCCCTAAAGAGAACGAAAACGATAACGATAAACAATAAACGATAAAGAAGATTGCCCGCGCGGCATCCTGCGTAAACTTGAGTCCTTCCGCGCTCCCATGAAATACATTCTCGCCCTCGACCAAGGCACGACCTCCAGCCGCGCGATCGTCTTCAACCGCCGCGGACGCATCCTCGCCCGCGCGCAACACGAATTTCCGCAACACTACCCGCGCCCCGGCTGGGTCGAGCACGACCCCGCCGACCTATGGACCGCCACGCGCCGCGCCGCCATCGCCGCCGTGGCCGACGCCGGCCTCACCGGCGCCGACATCGCGGCCATCGGTCTGACCAACCAACGCGAAACCACGCTCCTCTGGGACCGCGCCACCGGCCACCCCCTCGCCCCCGCCATCGTGTGGCAGGACCGCCGCACCGCGCCCCTTTGCGAAAAACTCCGCGCCGCCGGGCACGCCGCGCTCCTCCGCCGCAAAACCGGCCTGCTCCCCGACCCCTATTTCTCCGGCACCAAACTCCGCTGGCTGCTCGACCGCGTGCCCGGCGCGCGCCGCCGCGCCGAACGCGGAGAACTCGCCTTCGGCACCGTGGACACCTGGCTCCTCTGGCGGCTCACCGGAGGCCGCGTCCACGCCACCGACCTCACCAACGCCTCCCGCACCCTCCTCTGCGACATCCACCGCGCCTGCTGGGACGACGCACTCCTCGCGCTCCTGCGCATCCCCCGCGCCGTGCTCCCCGAAATCCGCTCCTCCAGCGAATTCTTTGGCGAAGTCACCGCCATCTCCGCGCTGCGCGGCGTCCCCGTCACCGGCGTGGCCGGCGACCAGCACGCCGCCCTCTTCGGCCAAGCCTGCTTCCGCCCCGGCATGGCCAAAAACACCTGCGGCACCGGCTGCTTCATGCTCCTGCACACCGGCGAAAAGGCCATCGCATCCAAAAACCAACTACTCACGACCCCCGCCTGGCGGCTCGGCCCCACCGCGCCCGTCGAATACGCGCTCGAAGGCAGCGTCTTCACCGGCGGCGCCGTCGTGCAATGGCTGCGCGACGGCCTCGGCCTCATCGCCCGCTCCGCCGACATCGAGACGCTCGCCGCCGGCGTGCCCGACAACGGCGGCGTTTACCTCGTGCCCGCCTTCACCGGCCTCGGCGCGCCGCACTGGGACGCCGCCGCGCGCGGCACCATCATCGGCGTCACGCGCGGCACGACAGCCGGCCACCTCGCCCGCGCCGCCCTCGAAAGCATCGCCTACCAGATCGCCGACCTCATCGGCGCGATGGAATCCGACGCCGGCCTGCGCCTGCGCGAACTCCGCGTGGACGGCGGCGCGACCGCCAACAACGCGCTCCTCCAGTTCCAATCCACGCTCCTGCGCCGCGCCGTCGTGCGCCCGCGCGTGATCGAGACCACCGCGCTCGGCGCCGCCTACCTTGCCGGCCTCGCGGCGGGCTACTGGAAAAACCGCGACGAAATCGCCGCCCTCTGGCAACCCGGACGCATCTTCACGCCCGACGCGAAAACCGCGCCCGCCATCCGCCGCCAGCACGCCCAATGGCGCCGCGCGGTCGGACGCGCAAAAAACTGGGCGGCATAAACCGCGAACCCGACAGCTGACTGCCCTCCGCGCTTCCTCCCCCCAGAAAAAAAAGACATGCGCGTTTCATGCCAGCCCTTGAAAACAAAGGCGACCCAGACGACTCGCCGCATGAGATTGCGTAGCCTTGGCGATTCGCCCGTGGACGCTGCTCCGCGCCGCAACCCTCCAAGCACATGGGCAAGGACACCCATGCCACGCAATCCCACGGGCCATCCGTGTGACATTAGTTATAAACCGAGGTTACGCGTGTCGGCGTAGTGCAGACGCGGCAGTGCCGGTAGGGAGGTCTCTCCGAGACCTCCGTCGGGCGGGATGGGCGGTTTGAAATTTCAGGGATTGCTGAATAGGTATTGATAATGATAGAAATTTACCAAAAGAAGAGAGGTGAAAAGCAAGCACTGTGGTAGCGAAAAGATAGTGAAGAACGGGTTGAGCCGACATGGGCATCAGAGGTGGGTGTGTCGAGAATGCCGGAAGACGCAGGGGGAGAAGGAGCATCGCAGGGTGGACGAAAGTCGCAAGCAGTCCGCCCTGAACCCTTACCTTTAAGGGGTTGGTTTGCGAGCGACGGAGCGCATGGTGGGGGCAGACATAATTCAGTGATGAATTGGGTGCTTGAGGAGGAGGAGGGGAAGATGCTGGCACCAGTTGCGCCAGAGGAGGTGGAGTAGATGGAGACTGATGAACCATGGAGTTATGTGGGTAAAAAACGGTCTGCTGGCTGTGGTGGGCTTATTGATCGTGCTATCAAGAAAGTCTGCGGAGGGGCGCTGGGCGATCGTGGAAGCGAAACAGCTAGGCGTCTGAATGCGCAACTCCCTCATGCCGATCCTATCCCCTTCCGCACCGATTGCTGGCATCCTTGGGGCATCATCTTCGAGAAACACCGCCATCTCCAAGGCAAGGCCCACACCTTCACCTTAGAAAGTCACAATAACCGTCTGCGCTGCTACTTGGCTCGACTTCGCAGAAAACCCCACTGCTACACCAAAAAACTGGCAAACCTCACCGCCAGTATCCTCTGCTACTTGCTCAAAAATAATATCAACACCTATTTAGCAATCCCGATTTTTGTGATCTCGCCATCGGAAACACCAAGGTGAATGCCGGCGAACATGCAAAGCGCAAAACAAGAAATCCAGCGTCCGCCTTCGAAGGTTTCAAAATGCTCCATCAGTTCTTGGGCCTGCGCCGTGCTGAACGTTTTTGCGGCGCCGCGTCGTTGACGAATGCGATAATGCGGCACTTTTAAGACTGGGTTTTCGGCGACCCAGCCACGGTGAAAACAGAACTTGAAAAACGTGCCGAGTGTGCCGCGTTGGTTGTTGAATGTTTTCATGCAGGGCTTGCGGGACTCCAAAAACGCCACGAGTTCAGGCACGGTGATCTCCGCGACGGACTTTTTGGGGAATCGTTTTTCCAGCCTTCTTAAATCCCAAGTAATGCGGTTGAACTGTGGGAGGGAGATATATTGCTGATCGAACTCATGCTTCTTGGCGGCAACATACTCAGCGATGGCAGCGACCAGCGTTTTCTGGTGCTCCGGTTCGCGATAATGCTCGATAGCGAAATCGACGTAGAACGAAAGCGAGCGCGTTTTGCCCGTCATGCGTTGAAACAACGCCTCGGCCTCGCGCGCTTGTTCCTCGGTCAATGTCGTCGGGAGCTGCCGCATGCTGACGCTGTTTTGCAGCGCCTTGCTCTCAAGCGAGGCCTTTTCGGCGGCAGCCTCTTTCCGCGTTTTGAAGCTTTTCCTGATGCGAACGCCATACAGGCGTCCATCGACGAGCCATGCCGTGGTGCCGTTGCTATTTCTGAACCGAGTAACGACGAATTTGTTGGGTTTCACGTGAATGTTGCCCAATCGGTTGGACAATATTTCAAATTCGCCAAGGAATCGGATGCAAAATCTCATCAAGACCTGCTGCCCTTGATCTACTTGCATAGCACGCAGAGCTGGCGTCCCCACGGGGATTCGAACCCCGGTTCTCACCGTGAAAGGGTGGTGTCCTAGGCCGGGCTAGACGATGGGGACCAACCCGATGAAAGGGTTCGCACGCTAGGGGCTGCCCAACCGCATGCAAGGTTTTTTTCGGATCTCTTTCGCGTTGGGGCGCGGCCCGGAGTGATGCCCTCCCATCAGAATCATTTTCTCTTGAGGGTTTGTCCCTGATTAAAACCTCTGATTCACTGAAATTACGCACTACCGACGTAGCGCGTAACCTCAGTGAGGGATACGTTCTTGGCGAACGAGAACGATGGGCAATCCGCACCTCGCGCTTGCGGCGCGGGGGTTTTTGGGCTTTGGGTTTTGGACGGTGCCAGCATCCGCCAGCCAGAATCATTTTTTCGCCATGCCGTATCGCATCAGCAAAATCTTCGAGATCGAAAACGGTCACATCCTTTCCAAGCATCCCGACAACTGCCGCTTCCCGCACGGGCACAGTCGCATGGTCGAGATCGTGCTCGCCGCCGGCTCGCTCGACGCCAACGACATGGTGTGCGATTTCAAGGCCATCAAGGAATCGCTCGGTGCGTTTCTCGAATCATGGGACCATGCGCTCTGCCTCAACACCGCCGACCCGAACTTCGGGTTTTATCAGAAAACCTACGGCTCGCGCATCATCCCTTTCGAGAAGGCCGATCCGACGAGCGAGCGGATGGCGAAGGCCATCTTCGACGAGGTGCGCGCGCGTCTGGCGGAGGTGACGGCGGCGAAGGGTGCGCGTTATCCCGTGGCCTCCGGCGTGCGCGTGGAGCGCGTGCGCGTCACCGAGACCAGCTCGACTTGGGCCGAGTATTCGGAGTGATAGCATTTGCGAATGGAAATCACATTATGGAAGCCGTTAAGGGTAGGGCTCGGCGTCCCTGTATGGAATCAAGACATCGTTAACAGGTGTATCAGGACATCGTTTACAGCTTTAGAGGAGGGGATGGAGAGGAAGCATGGGCAGATAATGATGCTTTGGTTTTGAGTTGGGCACAGAGAGGTCAATGAAGCCCAAGGGCACCGAAGCGTAGCAGACGCGGAAAAGTTTTGCGCGTTTGTGAGGCCGCAGTGCGACCGTGAAGCCAGCCAGCGAACGGGTGACATAGTAGGAGCGGTTTTCAATGGTGATCTCACCTTTGCCTTTGACGGTGCGGGTCAGTTCCGAGGCGTCGTATTGGACCGGCCGGGTTTCGCCATGGAAGCTTCGCGGGCTGAGCCGGTAGCGGGAGGCGGGCACGTGCAAGTCCAGCGCCAGGTGGGGGCGGTGGTGGTTGTAGTCTTCAATGAACCGCTCGAAGCGTTGCTGGGTGCCTGGCAGGTCGGGCCAGTCGTGGCGGCAGAGCAGTTCGTCGTTGAGCGTGCGATGGAAGCGCTCGTCCTTGCCCTGGGTCTGGGGGTGAATGGGGCGTCCGTGGATGACCTGCACGCCCAGTCGCAAGAGCCAGAAGCTCAGCGTGGTGTGTTCGCCCGCGGCCGGGCAGCCCCAGGGAGGCGAGTTGTCGCAAAGGATTTGATCGGGCAAACCGTAGCGGCGGAACGCGGCGCTGAGATGTCTTTGCACGGTCGCGCCGGTTTGATCCGCGCAGGCCTGCAAAACGAGCATGAAGCGCGAGTGATCGTCGATGACGCTCAAGGGATGGCAGCGCCCGCCTTCGCCCAGGGCAAAGTGTCCCTTGAAGTCCATCTGCCAGAGCTGGTTGGGCCGGGGCCGCTCAAAGCGCTCGAGGGGCCGGTGCATGGCGCTGCGGAAAGGATCGATGCAGCCGTTGCGCTTGAGCACACGCGAAAAGGTCGGCGCCGAGGGCAGCGCTTTGAGGCCCTCGTTAAGCAGCCTGCGGTGCAGTTTGCGCGCCCCGTTGCCCGGAAAACGAGCCCGGGTTTCGAGGATGAGTTTTTCATTCGCCGCGGATGTTTTGCGCGGCGAACGCCCGGGTCTTCGCGAACGCTCGCGCAGGCCTTCTTCGCCGGCGGCGTTGAAGCGCTGGAGCCATTTGTAACCGCAAACGCGGCTGATGCCAAAGCGCCGGCAAAGTTCGGCAAACTGTCCTTTGGCGGCGTTCGCGGCGAGGGTGACACAATCGAGTCGTTGTAACATGGTATCGCGGATTTCCCAAGGCATGAGGACAGGGCCATGGCCCTGTCCTCATGCCTTGGGAAGGTGTAAACGATGTCCTGATACACCTGTAAGCGATGTCTTGAAACAAAACAGGG
>JAIRTK010000337.1 GCA_031254955.1 Opitutaceae bacterium | reverse complement strand
ATTTTATAGGTAAATCGGAGCGTGGTGGCGGAGGCCTCGGAGAGGCCTCCCTACCTTGGGCTTGTTTCGTTTGGTGGTTCAAAGGGCATCCTCCGCGTAATATCAGTTTTGTAATTTGGTGACGTCGGGCTTCGCAAGCGGAGCGCTTACATGCCGAGGGTTTTCAGGATGTTGGGGAGGGCGATTTGGCGCCATCCTTCGTTGTTCGGGTGCACGCCGTCGGGGACGAGTTTGAGGAAGCCGGCTTCGCCTTTTTCGGCGAGGAGCTTTTGCCATGAGGGCGCGTTGTCGATGAGGAGCAGGCCGCGCTCTTTGGCGAGGTCGCGGTAGATTTGCTCGTAGGCGGGCTGGTCAACGCGTTCGCTTTTGTCGCCTTTGGGTTTGCCGACGACGGGGTTGGTGATTTGGAGGACGATCTCGCAAGCCGGCAGCGCCTGGCGGATGCGGTCGAGCATCGCGGTCATGTTTTGACGCGACTGGCCGGCGGAGATTTTCATGCGCGGGACGCAGTCGTTGATGGCGAACTCGATGAAGACGCAGTCGGGTTTGTGCGCGAGGACGTTGGTTTCGAGGACTTGCAGGCCCCATGCGGAGTTGCGTCCGCTGCCGGCGCCGTTGACGTGCGTGATTTGTCCGGGAAATTCTTGGTCGAGGATTTCCCGCAAGGGCGCGAACCAGCGGTTTCCTTTGGTGAGGCTGGTTCCGAAGGTGACGATGGTCTGCTTTTGGCCGGCGCGGAGATTTTGCAGGAGGTGGCTGGCCGCGGTGTTGGACGGAGGCGCGGGCTGCGCTTGCGACGCCGCGGCTGGGTTGGGCGTGGAGGCGAAGAGGGCGGGGAGGAGGAGGGCGAGGAGCGGGAGGAGGGCGAGGTGTTTCATTTATGGGGAAGGTTGAATTGTTTTTATCGTTCTCGTTCTCTTACTCGTTCCCGTTCTCTTTTGGTTTTCGCGACGTTTCGAGAACGAGAACGAGTAAGAGAACGAGAACGATTGGTTGGGCGTGTCACTTATGCGTTGAGAGCGAGAAGGGCCGGGCGAGTTTGCCTCGGGCGGCGGCTTGCCTGGCGTCGGGGGTCATGGTGAAGGCCAGCCGGCCTCCGGCGGCGAGGGCGGCGTGCGGGATTTCGAGCGAGCGGTGCGGATGGCCGTTGAGGGTCACGTCGGCGACGTAGGGCGCGCCGGGGGACGCGTTTTCGGCGGTGATGACGAGCGGGCCGGCGGGGAGGTCGAGCGTGGCGCGCGGGAAGCGCGGCGCGCCGAGCACATAGGCGGGATGGCCGACGGTGAGCGGGAAAATGCCGAGGGTGGCCAGGACATACCACGCGGACATCTCGCCGTTGTCCTCGTCGCCGGGGAAACGCTCGGGCGTGTAGAGTTCGTCCACGACGCGGCGCACCCAGTGCTGCGTGCGGTCGGGGCGTCCGGCGGCGGTGTAGAGCCAGAGCACGTGGTGCACCGGCTGGTTGGAGTGCGCATACTGGCCGAAATTGGCGGCGGCCATTTCGGTCATTTCGTGGATTTCGAAGCCGTAATGGCCGGTTTCAAAATGCGGGGGCTGCGCGAGCATGAGGTCGAGCCGGGCGGTGAATTTTTTGTCGCCGCCCATGAGTTTGATCAGGCCGGCGGCGTCGTGCGGGGCGGCCCAGGTGTGCTGCCACGGGCCGCCTTCGATGTAGTCGCTCGACCAGGAGAACTCGGAGAAGGGGGTCCGCCATTTGCCGTTGGCGAGGCGTCCGCGCAGGAAGCCGGTTTTCGCGTCGTAGAGGCGGCGGTAGCTGGCGGCGCGGGCGAGGAGCGGGCGCGCCTCGGCGTCGCGGCCAAGCGCGCGGGCGAATCGCGCGATGGCGAAATCGCAGTGCGCGTAATCGCAGGTGCGGGCGACGGAGTGCGAGGCGTGGTCGGACGGGACGTATCCCAATTTCTGATACATGGTGACGCCGGTGCGCCCGTAGGCCGGCGTGGGCGGCTCGGTGGTGGCGTCCTTGAGCATGGCCGCGAGCGCGGTGCCGGGATCGAAGTTGCGGATGCCTTTCAGCCACGCGTCGGCGATGACGGCGGAGCCGTGCGAGCCGATCATGCACTCGCGGTAGCCGGGGCTGGCCCAGCTCGGGAGCCAGCGGCCCTCGCGGTAAACGTTGAGCCAGCCCTCGATCATGTCGCCGAGCAGGTCGGGCGCGATGAGCGAGAGCAGGGGGAGGAGTGTGCGGTAAACGTCCCAGAAGCCGCAGTCGGTGTAGAAGGGGCCGTCGTAGGTGCGTCCGTCGAAGGGGCTGAAGTGTATCCGTTTTCCGGATGCGTCGTATTCGTGCCACTGGCGAGGGAAGAGCATCGTGCGGTAGAGGCAGCCGTAGAAGGTGCGGCGCCGGTCCTCGTCCGCGCCTTCGAGCCGGATGACGGCGAGGCGTTTTTCCCACGCGGCGGCGGCGGCGGCGAGCGTGGTGTCGAAGCGGTCGCGGCCGAGTTCGCGGCGGAGGTTGAGGAGCGCCTGGTCGGAGTTGATGAACGAGGTGGCGACCTTGAGCGTGACCACGCCGCCGGCGGGGCGCTTGAGGCGCAGCCACATGCCGGTGGCCATCGCGCCGGCGCCGGGCGCGGTGGTGGAGGCCTCGAAGCGTTCGGCGGCGATGATGGGCGCGCCGATTTCGGCGACGAAGTGGCAGCGGAAATTTCCGGGCACGCCGCCTTGGTGCGCGGTGGAGACGCCGATGACGAGGCGGCGCTCGCGGTCCACGCGCATCACTTCGCCTTGCGCGGGCTTGAAGGCGATCCAGGTGTTTGCGCCGCGCGTGTAGGTGAAACGAAAACTCGCGCCGCGCTCGGTGGGCGTCATCTCGGCGATGATGCCGTGGCGTTCGAGCGTGGCGCGGAAATAGTGCGGGCGCGCGATGGTGGCGGAGGGCGAGTAATAGGACTCGGCGGCGGCGAGGGAATCGAGCGGGTTGCCGTCGCTGGCGACCATGATGAGGAACTGGCCGTAGTCGGCGATCCACGGGCTGGGCTGGTGCGTGCCGCGGAAGCCTTGGATTTTCGGCGAGCGGCGGTCGAAGACCCAGCGGCCTTCGTCGGTCTGCGGCGTCCAGCCGATCATGCCGTGCGGCATGGTGGCGAGCGGGATGGTGTTGCCGGTGGAAAACGCGAAGGAGGAGTCGGTGCCTTGGCGGGTGTCCACCAGATTCGCCAGGGGTGAATCCGGGGATGCGGATTGCGGGATGCGGGTTGCGGATTTGGGGATGCGGAGTGGGGAATGGGGCGCGGGCGCGGCGGGGGCGTTGGCGTTGGCGGGAGCGGGCGCGGCGGGGGCGGGCGCGGTGCGGGTGGGCGCGGCGCGGGTGGCGGGCGCGGCGGGTGCGTTTTTTATGGAGTGCGGGACTTCAGTCCCGCTTTTGACGGAGGAATTTATTCCTCCGCGCGGTTGCCTGGAGATAAATCCCGGGCCGGCATCCGCGCGGGCGGAGGAATAAATTCCTCCGTCAAAAGCGGGAATAAATTCCCGCACTCCATAAGTGGGGGCGGCGGCACAAGTGGGGGCGACGGCACGGGATGAGGCGGCGGCGCCGGATGAGGTGGCGGCGCGGGATGGGGCGGCGGCACAAGAGGGGGCGACGGCACGGGATGAGGCGGCGGTGCGGGATGGAGTGGCAACGCGGGATGGAGCGGCGGCGCGGCAGGGCTTGGGAGTTGTTGTCTTGGCGGACATGAAAAGTGGCGGGAAAATTTGTTGGGCGGTTAATTGGTTTCGGCGCGGGAGCGTTCATTCCGCATTCCGAAATCCGCATGGGGTTCCTCTCCGAGCCACAGCCAGCGGACTTCGTCGATGGTGACGCGGCCGTTCACGCCTTCGGTGGTGATGAAGACTTCGGCGGGCTGGCCGGCCTCGAAGCGGAACTCGCCGAGCGGGCGGAAGGCGAAGGGCGTGCCGCGTTCGCGTTCGTTGACAATCACGGTGTCGGCGCCGCCGGCGTGCGTGATTCGCACCGGCACGGCGGTCGCGCAATCCGGCCCTTGCTCGAAGGCGAAGGCGACGCGGTAGCGTCCGGTGCGCGGGAGCGTGGCGGCGAAGGTCGCGGTTTTCGGGTTGCGGTCGATGGCCATCGCGTGGTGGTTCACGCGGCCCCGGCCCTCCATCGTGCGGGAGAAGCCGCGATCCCAGCGTCCGGTGAGTTTCGCGCCCTCGACCGTCACGCCGGCGTCGGGTTCGAGGTCCTCGCCGATGACGACGGTCTGCCGCTCGACGAGCGAGTGCGTGCCGTCGGCATCGACGGCCTTGAGGCTGACGGTGTAGCGTTTGGGCGTGGCGAAGGTGAACACGGGCGCGGGGTCGGTGCTCTGCACCTCGCCGGAGCCGTCGAAGTTCCAGTAATAGTTGAGCGGGGAGCGGACGTGGAGGCCGCGCGCGGCGAATTGCACAGGCTCGCCGGCGACCGCCCGGCCTTCGGCGGGGCCGACGATGGCGACGACGGGGCGGAACGGGGCTTTGAGCGGGATGCCGGCGGCGGCGAGGGCGGCTTGTAGTTTTTCAATGGATACGTCCTGCACGGCGACGGCCTCGCGGCGCGCCAGTTGCGCGGCGAAGCCGGCGGCCTGGCCGATCATCATGAAGACCGGCTCCATGCGCAGGCTGCCGTAGGCGATGTGCGTGGCGGAGACGGCGCAGGTGACGAGGAGGTTGTCCGGCGCGATGGGCGTGATGCTGCGGTAGGGAATCTCGTAGGCATCGACGCCGGAGATGAGGAAGCCCTCCTTGGTCAGGCCGCCGGGGGTCTGCACGAAGGAGACGTCGTGCGAGTCGATGTTGTAGCTGCCCATGCAGATGGTGTCGGGTTTCCAGCGGTCGCGTTCGAGGTCGTTTTGCGTGAGCAGGTGGCGCCCGAGCATGCGGCGGGCCTCGCGCACGTAGATTTGCGGGGTGATGTTGCCGCTTTCGACAAACTCGTCTTTCGGCAGGCCCCACTTGCGCGCGCTGGCCTTGAACTCCTCGGAGAGGGCGGGGTCGTTTTGGAGCATCCACCACAGGCTCGCCCAGTAGTCGCGGACGCGTCCGACGATGAGGGCGCGCATTTCGTAGTCGGCCTCGGCGTAGGCGTAGTTGGCGCCGGGGTAGTCGGCTTTGTTGGGGTCGCTTTTGCCGTTGACCGGCCCCCAGAGCGGGGCGTCGTGGAAGAGTTCCTCGAAGGTGCGGATGCCGTGTTTGTTGACGTAGTCGATGAAGTGGCGGTGGGGCGCCGGCGTGTAGGTGCGGGGCTTGGGGACGGGCACGCGGATGTCGTCGCGGTTGGTGAGGGTGGAGCGGATGTTGTAGGACTGCACGCGGTGGTCGCCGGCGCCGCGATATTGGGCGGGCGCGTGGGTGCGGCCTGCGAGGGATTCGTTGTATTCGACGCGGGCTTCGCGGCCCACGCGGTAGGGGACATGGGCCGAGGCCATGAGGTCGCCCTCGTAGGTGGCGTCGATGAACACGCGGGCGCGCACGGTCGTCTCGGCGCCGGTTTCGTAGTGCCTGGTGGTGATGGCGCGGATGCGATTTTTTTCCGTGACGGTGGCGAGGGGCGCGAGGCGCTCTTTGCGCAGCACGGCGACGCCGGCTTCGCGGAGCATGTCGGAGAAGATGCGGTCGGCGACGGAAGGCTCGAAGAAGAAGCCGTTTTTGCATTCCTTCGCCTGGGTGGAGTCGGGGCCGTAGGTTTCGGCGTAGTATTTTTTGACGCGGGCGAAGAACTCGAAGGAAAGGCCGCCGACGGTTTCGCGGCGTCCGATGTCGGTCTTGGTGAGGCCGCCGGACATCATGCCGCCGACGAGGTAGCCGGATTCGAGCAGGATGACTTTCTCGCCGGAGCGGGCGGCGGAGACGGCCGCCATGATGCCGGCGGGCGTCGCGCCGAAGACGGCGATGTCGCAGCGTTTTTCCACCGGCGCGGGTTGCGTCGCGTCGGTGGCGGCGCCGGCGCCGCCGGGGGCGACGATGGTCATGGAGGGAAGGGCGAAGAGGGGGAGGAGGCGGAGTTTTTTCATGAGGCGAGTGGCGGGATTTTTTTTAATCGCGACGGGGGCGGAGAGGAGGGGGGA
>JAIRTK010000333.1 GCA_031254955.1 Opitutaceae bacterium | reverse complement strand
GAAACCGTTGGCTATACAACCACCCACTACGCAGGCGTTTCAGGGCGGGGCTTGGCCCCCCCCCGCGCCGCGCGCGGTACCAAGGGCTCGGCGGGACGCCTCGCCCTACCTAAAGTGTGATTACTGACTGTAAATGGCATGACAAGTTGCCCGAAGGATTCCCGGCCCCATCACGAAACATCGCCGCCGCCGCGCCGCCGCCATCGCGCCGGTTTTTATTTTCCGCCCCCGAACAACAGCCGCAGCGAATTCAGGCACACGACCACGGTGCTGCCCTCATGCGCGAGCACGCCGAGGCTGAGCGGCACCACGCCGGCGATCGAGGCCAGCGCCATCAACAGCACCACGCCCAGCGAAATCGCCAGGTTCTGCCGGATGACCGACCGCGCGCGCCGGCTCAGCCGGAACGCCGCCAGCACATTCTCGATGCGGTCGTGCATCAACACCACCTCGGCCTGTTCCAGCGCCGCGTCGCTCCCGCGCGCCCCCATCGCCATCGACACATCCGCCGCCGCCAGGCACGGCGCGTCGTTCACGCCGTCGCCCACCATCGCCACGCGCCGCCCCGCCTCGCGGAAACCCTGGATGGCCGCGACCTTGTCCTCCGGCGCAAGCCCCGCGCGCACCTCGTCTAGCCCGAGTTCGCGCGCCACATTCTCCGCCGCCTGCCGCCGGTCGCCGGTCAGCATCACCGTGCGCAATCCCGCCTCGCGCAACGCCCGCAATGTCGCCCGCGACTCCATCCTGATCTGATCGCGCAACAAAATCCGCCCCACCACCTCGCCGCCGATCACCCACACCTCGCTCAACTCCGGCGGAGGCGGCGGCAACGCGCGCGCCCAGTCCGCCAACGGCCCCTGCTCCAGCAACTCGCGCCGCCCGAGCAGCACCTGCGCGCCGCCCACGCTTCCGCGCACGCCGCGCCCGGTGAGCGATTGAAATGCCTCCGCCTCGCGCTCCCGCACCCCCTCCGCCCGCGCGTGCCGCGTGATCGCGCGCGCCAGCGGATGCTGCGAATTGGCCTCCAGCGCGCACGCCAGCCCCAGCACTTCGCGCTCGCGCCCCGGCGGAAAACTCTCGCTCCCCACCACCGCCAACTCGCCCGTCGTGAGCGTGCCCGTCTTGTCCAACGCCACCACGTCCACGCCCGCCAGCCGCTCGATGCCCGCGCCGCCGCGAAACAACACCCCGTGCCGCGCCCCCCACGCGATGGCCGCCAGAATCGCCGACGGAATCGACAGCACCAACGCGCACGGACTCATCACCACGAGCAACGTCATCGCGCGATAAAACGCCGGACGCGCGCCCTCCACATGGGCAAACGCCGGCAGGCCGAACCCGAACCGCCACACCAGAAACATCACCCCGCAGACACCCAGCACGAACAACGTGTAACGACCGCCAAACCTGTCCGTAAACCGCTCGCTCGGCGCGCGCAGCTTTTGCGCCGTCTGGATCAGCCGGATGATTTTTTGCAACGTGCTCTCCGACGCCAGCCGGCGCACCTCGAAATCCACCGCGCCCCAAAGGTTGAGCGTCCCGCTGAACACCTGCGCGCCCGCCTCCTTTTCCACCGGCGCGGACTCGCCCGTGAGCGCCGACTCGTCACTCGCGCTCCGCCCGCGCACCACCACGCCATCCGCCGGAAACGCATCGCCGGGCTTCACCCGCGCGCAGTCGCCGACGCCCAACTCCCCGACCGGCACCACGCGCTCGCCGCCGCCGGGCAGCACAAGCAACGCGGTTTTCGGCGCGCTCTTCAACAACGCGTTCACCTCGCTGCGCGTGCGCTCCATCGCGTAATTTTCCATCGCCTCCGCCGACGAGAACAAAAACAACAACAACACCGCCTCGCTCCACGCCCCGATGCCCGCCGCGCCCGCGGCCACCGCGAGCATCAAGAAATGAATATCCAGTTTCCGGATACGGACGTTCTCCCACGAATCCTTGACCGCGTCCCAACCGCCCGCAACCAGCGCCGCGCCATACAACGCCCGCGCCAGCCACCACGGCCCGGCGCCAAACCGCTCCACCAAAAACCCGGCCAGCCCGCACACCCCGCACACCGCGGCAAACCCCGCCAGCACCCGCCACTCGCCCTCGCCCTCGCCATGCCCGCCATGCGCGTGCCCGCTGCCTTCCGCCCGCCCGTGCTCATGAACGTGATGCCCGCGCCCCCCCTGATGCCCCCCGCGGACAGCCCCGCGCCCGCCCTTGCGCTCCACGCCCTCCCACGAATATTCCCGCCACTGCCAGAAACGCGGCGCGGTCTCGCAAGTCTTCCCCTCCACCACCGTGGTCGCGCCCTGCCGGATCACATTGTAACCCGCCGCCGACAACGCCGCCGCCGCTGCCGACGACGACGCCGCTGCCGCCGCCGCCGACGCCGACGCCGACAACGATGCCGACGACGCCAATGCCGACGCCGATGCCAACGACGACGATGCCGACGATGCCGATGCCGCCGACAACGACGACGCGGACGCGGACGCCGACGTGCCCGCGCCGACGCCCTGCCGGTCGAAAGCCGCGAGCGTCCCGGCCAGCCGGCTCCTGAGCAACGCCTCGTCCACCTCGCCCAGCGTGGCGACTTTGACCGTGCGCTCCTCGGGATTCACCCGGACCGCCTCCAACCCCGGCTGCTCCCGCAAAAACCGCGCCAAGGCCTCGCCCCACGCGTCCGGGTCATTCCTGCCAGCCGAAGGATTTTCGCTCATGCCCGCCAATCTACCTTTCCGCCATCCCCCCGGCAAGCCACCATCCACCAGCCAGCGCCCTCTCGCATCAATCGTTCTCGTTCTTCTGATGCAAGCCCAGCCCTGACGTAGCGCAGACTTCCAAGTCTGCTTGGCTTGGGCGGCGCGGAGCGCCGTCGGGCAGGTTGGGAAACCTGCGCTACGAAAAGGCCTTGGCCGACAAGGCGATTTCGCCGTTCCGGGCGAGGCGAGATGCCTGACAAACACCGCTCTGACGCATGCCCAGCCCTAACGTAGCGCAGACTTCCAAGTCTGCCTGGCTCGGGCGGCGCGGAGCGCCGTCGGGCAGGTTGGGAAACCTGCGCTACGAAAAGGCCTTGTCCGACAAAGCGGTTTTACCGTTCCGAGCGGAACGAGAAGCCTGACAACCGCCGCTCTGACGCATGCCCAGCCCTAACGTAGCGCAGACTTCCAAGTCTGCTTGGCTTGGGCGGCGCGGAGCGCCGTCGGGCAGGTTTGGAAACCTGCGCTACGAAAAGGCCTTGGCCGACAAGGCGATTTCGCCGTTCCGAGCGAGGCGAGATGCCTGACAACCGCCGCTCTGACGCATGCCCAGCCCTAACGTAGCGCAGACTTCCAAGTCTGCTTGGCTTGGGCGGCGCGGAGCGCCATCGGGCAGGTTTGGAAACCTGCGCTACGAAAAGGCCTTGGCGTGCAGGGTGGTTTCGCCGTTCCGAGCTAGGTGAGATGCCTGACAACCGCCGCAGCATTCCTCGGCAAACGTCGGCGGTCTCGGCAAGACCGCCCTACCCGAGACCGCCCTTCCCTGAAGACACAAGCTCGGCGGGAAAGGGTATACTACCACTACCACATCCAACTGGACCGGGACCGCTCAAGTCCCAAACGGGGTCGAAAAGGGTATAACCAAGATTACGCGGCCGGAGGTATTGTGAACCACCCAACGCAATCCGTCCCTGGTAGGGAGGCCTCTCCGAGGCCTCCGCGAGCACACTCCGATTACCCCAAGCACTTTCACGGGTTCACGACCTCTTGTGCTCACTTCCCTTCCCCCGTCCTCCTCATCTTCCCATCTCCCATCCCCCATCCTCCCATCCTCCCATCTCCCCTCCTCGCATCCTCGCATCTTCTCATCTTCTCATCTTCTCATCTTCTCATCTTCTCATCCCCCTTCCTTCCCCTCCCCTCATCATCCCCGTCCATCCCTCCCTCCCCCATCTCTTCCCTGCCATCCCCTCCGTCTTCCTCCATTTAAATGCACGCGGGAATTACGATCGCGTGGCTGCGAGGGTTTGAAAGAGCTGCGTCACCAGCACGCGGATGTTTTTCGCGGCGGTTCCGGGCGCCATCGCGTCCTGCAACGACATCGGGCGCGGCATGATGGAAAACACGCCGGCGATGCCGAGGCGGTTGATCGCCGCCGCGTCCTCGACGCCGCCCGCCAGGGCGATCACCGGCACGCCGCACCGGGCCGCCGCCGCGGCGACGCCCTGCGGGGCTTTGCCCATCGCGGTCTGCGCGTCCATGCGGCCCTCGCCGGTGATGACGAGGCTGGCGCCGGCGAGGAGTTCGTCGAAGCGGAGCGTTTCAAGCACCAGCGCGATGCCGGGCTGGAGGCGCGCGTCGAGAAACGCGAGTAGCGCGCCGCCCAGCCCGCCGGCGGCGCCCGCGCCGGGCGCGGCGGCGATGTCGCGACCGGTGTGCGCTCTTATCACGCCGGCGAACCGCGCAAGCCCGCGGTCGAGCGCGGCGACCATTTGCGGATCGGCGCCCTTTTGCGGGCCGTATACATGCGCCGCGCCGCGCGGGCCGTGGAAGGGATTGTCCACGTCGCACGCGACGCGAAACTCCGTCTCGCGCAGGAGTGGGTTCGCGCCGGCGGCGTCCACGCGCGCGATGCGCTCCAGGATTTTCCCGCCGCGCCCGAGTTCGGCGCCGGCGGCGTCGAAAAACCGGTAGCCGAGCGCCTGCAGCATGCCGGCGCCGGCGTCGTTGGTCGCGCTGCCGCCGATGCCGAGGAGGATGCGCCGGCAGCCGCGCGCGAGCGCGTCGGCTATCAATTCGCCTGTGCCGCGGGTCGTGGTTTCCATCGGATTCCGCTCGCCGGGCGGCACGAGCGGCAGGCCGCTGGCGGCGGCCATTTCGATGATGGCCGTGCCGGCGGCGGTGTGGGCGGCGGCGTTGGCAGCAGCGGCGTTGATGTCGGCGGTGGCGTGGGCGTTGGCAGCGGTAGTGGAGTTGGCGTTGGCGGCGGCAGCGGTGGAGTTGGCGTTGGCGGTGATGGCGAGGCTGTTGGCGGTGGCGGCAGGGCTGTCGGGGGTGGCGGCGTGGGCGTTGGCGATGTTGGCGGTGGAGTTGATGTCGGCGGCGGTGGCGTGGGCGTTGGCAACGGCAGCGGTGGCGTTGGCGGAGGCGGCGTTGGCGGGGCTGTTGGCGGCGGTGGCGGCGGTGGTGTTGACGGCAACGTTGGCGGTGGCGGGGCCGAGGATGCCGTAGGCGGCGCGCACGGGGCGTCCGAGCGGGCCGGTGACGGTCAGCGCGCGCATCCGTCCGCCGGTGGCGCCGACCAGCGCCTGCACGGTGCCCTCGCCGCCGTCGGCCACGGGCACCTTGACCACCTCGCAGCGCGGATGCACGGCCTTGATGCCGGCCTCGATCGCGTCGGCGACTTCAAGCGAACCGAGGCAGCCTTTGAACGAATCCACTGCGACGACGATTTTTTTCATGGGAGAAAGGGGCCGGGCGCCGGGCGCCGGAATGCGGAAGGAAAACGCTCCGCGCGCGCGTGGGTTAACCGAAGACGAGGGCGGCGGCGGTGGAGAGGGTGGCGAGGATGAGGCCGGTGAGGGTTTCCCACGGGATGAGGCGCAGGCGTTCGCGCAAGTTCACTTGCATGGCGCCGGCGCTGGCGTGGAAAAAGGAGCCGTGCGGGAGGTGGTCGAGCACGGTGGCGCCGGCGTTGATCATGGCCGCGCCCCACACGGCGCTCACGCCGGCGGCGAGTATCATGGGGGCGAACGACGACGAGGCCACGGTCGCGCCCGCCGTGGTGGAGGCGGTCGCGGCGGACATCAGCGCGCCCGACACCGGCGCGATGAACACGCCGCCGAGGCGCGCGCTTTCGAGGCCGTGGAGAATCCACGCGCCGAGCACGGAGTTTTTGATGACGCCGGCGATGGCGCCGGTGCCGATGAGCAGCAGCGCGACCGCGCCCATTTTTTCGAGGCCGAAGGCGAGCGACACGCCGAAGCGGCGCGCGCGTCTCATGCACAGGATGCCGGCGGCGCCGCCGGCGGGCAGCGCGACGAGCGGGTCAACCACGATGCCGCAGAGCGGGCGGAGCGCGAGCAGCGCGATGGCGAGCGCCGGGCCGGCGAGGCTGGCCCAGAGCGGCGGCAGGGCGGCGGTGTCGGTGGCGGCGGCGTTGTTGGCGACGGCGGTGGCGGTGGCGGCGGCGGCGGCGTTGTTGGCGACGGCGGTGGTGGTGGCAGCGGCAGCGGCGGTGGTGACAGTGCCGGCGGCGGCAGCGGCGGCGGCGGTGGCGTTGTTGTTGTCGTTGTTATTGTCGGCGGCGGTGTTGTCGGCGCTGACGTTGTTGTCGGCGCCGGTGTCGGTGTCGGCGGCGTTTTCGCCGGGCAGTTTTATCAGGCGCAACAGGACGAGGAGCGCGGCGAAACCGAGGAGCGCGGGGAGGACGCCGGCGAGCATGACGGAGGGGAGCGGCGCGCCCATGTTTTCGGCGGAGATGATGGTGTTTGGGTTGGGCGAGATGATGTTGCCGCACTTGCCGCCGCCGATCATGGCGAGCAGCAGCTTGGCGCGCGAGACCGCCGGCAGCGAGCGCCCGGCGGCCAGCGCGATGGGCGCGATGGTGATGACGGCGACATCAATAAAAACGCCGATGGCCGTGAGCAGGAGCGTGGCCAGCGCCAGCGCCGCGAGGGTGTTGCGGGGGCCGAGTTTTCGCACGAGCGCGTCCGCGACGCGGAACGCCGCGCCGGTTTTCACGAGCACGCCGGAGAGCACGCCGGCGGTGAGGATGCGGAGAATCGCGGGGACGACATCCTTCACGCCGGCGACCATCACGTCCACCGTCTCAACCAGGCCCAGCCCGCCGCAAAGCCCGCCGGCGAGGGCGCCGAGGATGAGGCTGTAGGTCGGGTTTTGCCGCCGGATGATGAGAGCGATGGTGAGGCCGAGGCCAAGAAGGGCGCCGATGGCGGTCATGTGGTGGCGTTTTTTTTGATGGGGTCGCGGTTAAAAAGCATGGTTCTCACGCGGAGGCACGGAGAAGCGAAGGAGGACAATAAAGCGGTTTTTTGGGGGCCTGCTCAATCAATTTCATGCTGCTTTGTTAATTGAGGTTGGCGCGAAGGCAGCGCGGGGCGGGTGGCATGGGAGGGTTGAGTGGCACAGGCGGCTCCGCCCGTGGACGGTGCGGAGCGCCGCAAACCTCACCAAGCACATGGGCGGGGGCGCTCATGTCGCTCAATCCAACCTCCCGGACACTTGGGCGGGGGCGTCCATGTCGCTGCAAGTAATTCGTGGCTTGGCGCGAGGTTGGGCGTTACGAGATTTGTCGCGGCGCGTGGTTTTTGTGAATACTTGAGGTTACGCGGTGGAGTCTTTTTGAACCACCCAACGCAATCCGTTCTTGGCAGGGAGGCCTGGGCGTGGCCGCCGTCACCATGCTTCACTTTTCCTATGAAATTCCAAACATCCTGCCCACCCGGCGGAGGCCTCGGAGAGGCCTCCCTACCGGCGCTTACGCGCCTGCTCTACGCCGGTTTGCGTAACTTCGTTTTGCAGGGGCGTCGCTTGCGACGCCCGGCTTGATAACCGTGCGCCAGCAACGGCTGTGCACCAGCAACGGACGTGCACCAGCAACGGGCTTCGCAAGCGAAGCCCCTACATGGCTCTGCTTCTATAGGGTCCTGTTCACTGGGAATGGGTATGATACCCTTTGCGAATGGAAATCACACTATGGAAGCCGTTAAGGGTAGGGCGAGGCGTGACGATGAGTTGCGAGCGGAGTGCTTTTTTGAAATAGGTCCGGGCAAAGGCGCGCAGGGTGTCGGTGGTCACGGCGTCGATGCGGGCGTCGTAATTTTGCCAGTCGTTCACGGGCTGGTCGTAGAGGGCGTTGA
>JAIRTK010000279.1 GCA_031254955.1 Opitutaceae bacterium | reverse complement strand
CAATGGTATCGCCGACGACGTGAGCGAACTCTTCGGCGACTACGGCGGCTACGCCAACGGCTTCGAAAAACTCGCCCAATACGACGACAACGGCGACGGCGTCATCGACGAAAGGGACGCCATCTACCACCAACTCCGAGTCTGGCGCGATCTCAACGGCGACGGCGTCAACCAGGCCGACGAATCCATGACTCTCGCCCAGGCCGGCATCGCCTCCCTCAACCTCAACTACGCCAAAAAACAGGAACTCGACGCCCACGGCAACGTCATCGGCGAACGCTCCTCCTTCACCCGCACCAACGGCTCCACCGGCCTCATGGCCGACGTCTGGCTGCGCAACGGGTAGGGGGGGCGCTGCGTCCGGGGGGAAAAAACCTTTTTGAAAAAAGGTTTTTTTCCCCCCGCCCCCCCCTTTTTCCAAAAATTTTTGTCCCCGCTATCGCGTGCAGCATAGGCTGCAGTATCGCGACACCGCACTGGTGCCGCGTATGTTGCACGCGATAGCGGGGACAAAAGTCTTTGGAAGGAGGGGGGCTTGGGGGGAGGAGAACCTTTCTTCAGAAAGGTTTCCTCCCCCCAAACGCGGCTCCCCCCTACGCGGCGCCGATGAGTTTCTTGCCGATTTCGACGGCGGTGGCGGCGTCGGGGGAGTAGGCGGAGGCGCCTATTTCGTCGGCGAAGGCCTGGGTGACGGGGGCGCCGCCGATCATGACCTTGCCGGAGCAGCCGGCGGTCTTGAGGGCGTCGATGCATTCGCGCATGGCGGGCATGGTGGTGGTGAGGAGGGCGGAGAGGCCGATCAGGCAGGCTTCGTTCTCCTTGGCGGCGGAGACGAACCTGTCGGCGGGAACGTCGGTGCCGAGATCGACGACCTTGAAGCCGGCGCCCTTGAACATCATGCTGACGAGGTTTTTGCCGATGTCGTGGAGGTCGCCCTGCACGGTGCCGATGACGGCGGTGTATTTCGGGACGATGCCGGCCTTGGCGAGGAGCGGTTCGAGCAGGATCATGGACTCCTTCATGGCGCGGGCGGCGACGAGCATTTCGGGGACGAAGATTTCGTTGCGTTTGAATTTTTCGCCGACGATGCCCATGGCGCGCACGAGGGCGTCGTCCACGATTTGCTGGAGCGGGAGGCCGGCGTCGAGCGCCTGCTGGGTGAAGGCCTTGGCGTTTTTGCTGCGGCCGATGATGACGGAATTCGCGAGTTGTTCGAGGATGGGGTGCATGGGTGGATTTGGATGAGGAAGATGGTTTTTGATTCAGGGGGGAGGATGGAAGGAAAACGAGGACGAAAACGATGGCGATAACTTTAGCAAAACAGGCGGGGGAATGCTTGCACTTAGGTGCGGAAAGTTGGGATTACGGTGCGGATGCGGGGGCGCGGAGGGGACGCTGAGGCGCGGGGGCGCGAGGGTGCGAGGGCGCGCACGAGGGGCGGGGGCGCGGAGGGCGCGGGGCGCGGAGGGGCGGAGGGGCGCGGAGGGCGCGGGGGCGTGAGGAGGGCGCGGGAGGCGCGGGGCATGAATGGACGGAATGGACGCGAATGGACGGAATGGACAGAATGGGCATGGAGGCGAAAGGTGGATGGATATGGAGATGGAAGGTGGGCGGATATGGAGGTGAAAGGTAGATGGATATGGCGGCGAAAGGCGGGCGGATATGGCGGCGAAAGGTGGGTGCGTATGGCGGCGAATGGCGAATGGATGTGGAGGAAACAGGTGGATGGGGATGGAGGAAACAGGTGGAATCGAGGGCATGGTTGTTTGACTGAGGCGCGCGCGCGGCCTGAGGCAAGGTCAGGCGCTGCAAAATTCGCCGCGCGGCACAAGCTCCCGGTGATTCATGAGTGAGCTTGGGCGGTTTTCAGATGGATTTCCAGCCACAGGCGCGCGCCGGTTTCGTCGGTGAAGGCGCCTTCGAGCTGGGCCTCGAAGGCGGCGTCGAGGAGGGTCTTGAAATGCGGGCCGGGGTTGAGGCCGGCGGCGATGAGGTGGCGTCCGAGAAGAAGCGGGCGCGGGGCGTCGCGCTCGATGGCGAGGGCGGCGGCGCGGGAGCGGAGAAGCTCGATGCGGGCGAGCGTCTCGGGCGAGCGGACCGGGGGGCGTCCGTCGTGGTCGGCGCGCATGACGAGGCAGAGGTCGTCAATGCCGGCGGGGGCGAGGCGGCGGGCGAGGCGGCGGAGGCTGGGGTCGGAAAAATCGGGCTGGCCGTTGTGGTGGGCGAGGTGGTTGACGACGAGCGGGCGGACGAAGTCGATGGTGTCGCGAGGAGCGCCGATGCGGGCGAGAAACGCGTCCGCGAGCGGGCCGCCCGCCGCCTCGTGGCCGGGGCTTATCCAGCGGTGCCGGCCACGGCGTTCGCCGAATTGGGTGGTGGCGGGTTTGCCGAAATCGTGGGCGAGGACGGCGAGGAGGAGGGCGCGGCGGCGTTCGGGGGGGGCTTGCGTCCAGTCGGGGATGCGGACAAGGGCGTCGCAGCAGTGGGCGGTGTGCGTGAACACGTCGCCTTCGGGGTGCCAGGCGGGGTCCTGCGGAGTGCCGCGAAGCGCGGCAAGCTCGGGGAAATGCGCGAGCCATTCCGTTTGCTCCAGCACGTCGAGGCCGCGCGAGGGGCAGCGGGCTTTTTCGGCCCATTTGGCCCATTCGCCCCAGATGCGTTCGATGGGGAGTTCGGCGCAGGCGGCGCGGATGGAGCGGCAGAGCGCGACGGTCTCGGGCGCGAGCGCGAGGTCGAAGCGGGCGGCGAGTTGAAAGCCGCGCAGCACGCGCAGCGGGTCCTCGGCGAACGCCGCGCTGGTGTGGCGCAGGACGCGGGCGCGCAAGTCGCGTTCGCCGCCGTGCGGGTCGATGAGGGTGTTGTTGAACGGGTCGTAGGCGATGGCGTTGATGGTGAAATCGCGCCGCGCCGCCGCCTCGGCATCGGTCAGGCCGGGTTCGGGCGAGACGGCGAAGCCGCGGTGGCCCGCGCCGGTTTTGGATTCGCGGCGCGGCAGGCTGAAATCATACTCGGCGCCGTCGATGCGCACCTTGATGACGCCGAAACTGCGGCCAATCACATCGGTGCTGCCGAAAGGCGCGAGCGCGCGGTGCAGTTCCTCAAACGTGACACCGGGCACCTCCACGTCGAAATCCTTCGCCTCGATCCCGAGCAGGGCGTCGCGCACGCAGCCGCCGACGAGACGCGGGCGGACGCCGTCGCGGCGGATGGCCCGCAGGGCGGTGAGGAGAGGCTCGGGAAGATGAAGATTCATGGGCGCACTGAAAGACCGAAAGCCGGACGGGGCAAAACAGAAGGGCGAAAAACATAAGCCCGCACTCCGGTTCCGCTCGCGAGACCGCGCGGTTCGGGTGGCACGGGCAACCCGTCCGTGGACGACGCTCCGCGCCGCAAACCTCGCGGACACATGGGCGAGTCGTCCATGCCACTCAAGCACATGGGCGGGACGCCCGTGCCACTCAACCCCGCAACTCCGCAACCCCGCGAGCCGTCCGCGTAGCCTCAGTTAACGCTTCCCGCGCCGCCAGCCGCGCGGCGGCCACCAGCGCGCGTCCTCAATGCGCGCGCGTCCCCCGGACGCCCCGCGCCACCTCGCCAACCTCCTGCCATCCAGTTAATAAAATGTCGAACTGTCTGAATCTTATAATAGTCGCCGCAAAGATTGGGAACGTAAAAATCATTCCCTTGTCCCACACGCGATAAGAAAAGGTGCCGGATGGAGCATGAGTAAACTTAAGACTTGTGTTTTATAAAGGTATCCTTTCTGTTGCCAACGCCTTGCATGCCCCAAGGCATAACAAACTAAACTACAGAACGAAAGATTATGAAAAAAGTTGCAATCCTCCTCGCCTCGCTCGTGGCCGGTTCGGCCATGTTTGCGCAAAGCAGCGAGCCGTCCTCCTCTTACAAGGTTTCCGCCGATTTCACGTATGCCAATGATTACGTGTTTCGCGGCATCCAGCGGGCTGGCAACAGCTTCCAGCCCTCGATCGAAGTGACCCTTGATGAGTTTTATGTTGGTTTTTGGACCAACCAGCCCATCACCAAGCACCAGAATAACGAGTTGGACATCTACGTGGGCTACAAGCAGCCGCTCACCGACAATCTCCAGCTCGACGTGATCGCCACCTATTACTGGTATCCCGAGGCAAGAACCGGACTCGGAGAGACCAAGAAAACCTACGAGGCGGGCGTCGGCGCCACCTACACCTTCCGCGGCATTTCCGCCAGTGTTTACGGCTACTACGACTTCCGTCTCGAAGCCACGACGCTCCAAGCCTCGGCGGGCTACAGCTTCCCGATCGAGCCGCTCGGCACCTCGATCGACTTCAATGTGTATCTCGGCACTGTTTCCGCCCGCGACGCCGCGCCCGACGCCCTGCGCACCGGCCAGAAGGAAGCCTACAACTACCACGGCGCCGACCTGACGCTGCCCTATCGTCTCAATGACAACGCCATCGTCCACGCCGGCGTTCATTACGCCAGCAACGACGGCGAGCCTCTCTGGGCCGATGACAACAAGCTCTGGTTCACCCTCGGCCTGACAATCGGCTTCTAAGCGCCCGCCGCGCTCCGCGCAAAATCCCGTCTCACCCGCCCGCCCCTCCGCAACGAGGGGCGGGCTTTTTGTTGCCCCGCGCTCCCGTCCGCCCGCCCGCCCGTTCCCGGCCTCCCGCGCAACCCATTCCCACAAAAAAGGAATGCCGCGCATTCCAACCCGCATCCAAATGACCGCCTGTTAATCCTGAAACCCCCTGTAATCCCGTCCAAAAAACAAAGCATTAAACTGTCCACGGATTACATAGATTTACACCGATTAGTATTCATAAAAAAATCCGTGCAACCCGTGTAATCCGTGGACAATAAAAACAAACCACTGGTTCAACCGCGAAAGGGCGCGAAAAATGCGCGAAACGCCAGGCCTTCCCTGAATTTCGCGCCCTTTGGCGACTTTCGCGGTTATAAAAACAAACCATTAATTCGACCACGGAGTTATGAAATGATTTTTATAACCGCAAAGGACGCGAAGAATGCGAAGAGCCAGAACGCCTTCCATTCCTCCTTCGCGCCCTTCGCGTCCTTCGCGGTTATAAAAAAGAACCACTGATTCAACCGCGAAAGGGCGCGAAAAATGCGCGAAACGCCAGACCTCCCCTGAATTTCGCGCCCTTTGGCGATTTTCGCGGTTATTAAAACAAACCATTAATTCGACCACAGAGTTATAAAAACGAGTCATTGCTCTCACCCACTCCCGCCGGACGGCGCTCACTCGTCGCCGTCCGCGTCCTTGCGGAAGCCGCTGTATTCCACGCCGGTGAGCGCGGCCAGCCTTTGCTCGAAATCCACGCGTTGCAGCGTCTCGATGATTCCGTCAAGCTCGCCTTCCATCACCTGGGGCAGGTTGTAAAGCGTCAGGCCGATGCGGTGGTCGGTCAGGCGGTTTTGCGGGAAATTATACGTGCGGACGCGCTCGCTGCGGTCGCCCGTGCCGATCTGGTTGCGGCGGTCGGCGGCGTATTTCGCGCGCTCCTCCTCCTCCTTTAATTTCAACAACCGCGAACGCAGCACGGTCATGGCGCGCGCCTTGTTTTTCAACTGCGAACGCTCGTCGGCGCATTGCACGATGAGGCCGGTCGGCTTGTGCAGGATTTGCACGGCGGAGTCGGTGGTGTTGACGCCCTGGCCGCCCGGACCGCTGGCGCGGCTCACCGTGATTTCCAATTCCTGCGGGTCGATCCGCACGTCCACCTCCCCGGCCTCGGGCAGCACGGCCACGGTGACGGTCGAGGTGTGGATGCGACCGTTGGCCTCGGTCACGGGCACGCGTTGCACGCGATGGACGCCGCTTTCGTATTTGAGCCGCCGATACACGTCCTGCCCGGTGATGAGAAACACGACCTCCTTGTAGCCGCCGCGCTCGGATGCGCTGGAACTCATCGGCTGGACCTTCCAGCCGCGCCCCTCGGCATAACGCGAGTAGAGCCGGAACAACTCCGCCGCGAACAGGCTCGCCTCGTCGCCGCCGGTGCCGGCGCGGATTTCCATGACGGTGTTGCGCGAGTCGGTCGGGTCGGGCGGAATCATCCCGCGCAGCACCGAGGCGCGCAACTCCGCGCGGCGTTGTTCGAGTCCGGGCAGCTCGGCCTGGGCCAGTTCGCGCAAGTCGGGGTCGGCGGCGGCGTCCTTGATGAGCGCCCGCGCCTCGGCGATGTCCCGCCCGGTCTTTTCATGCGCGCAGTGGTCGGCGACGAGTTGTTCGAGTTTTTGCTGCTCGCGGGACACCTCGGCGGCCCGGCGCGGGTTTTGGAAAAACGCCGGGTCGGCCATCTGCGCGGCGAGTTCGTCGAGGCGGTGTTTGAAGGAGGCTATGTCGGGAAGGTTGTCCATGAGTGAAGAGGGTTTTTGCGCCCGCCGGGCCTTTGGGCGGAGGCGGGGCGCGGTTGCTGGTTTTGCGAATTGCGCCGGCGGCGCCTGGCGGCTTGTCTCGCGGGATGAAAAAATCGCCCGGCGCCGCTAGCGGTGCTGGTCCTCGTAACGCACAAACATGTCCACGACACTTTTCACGCAAAACATCATCGCCTGCATTTGGGATTTCGACAAGACCCTAATCCCGGACTACATGCAGTCGCCGCTTTTCCGCCGCTACGGCGTGGACGAGGCGCGCTTCTGGCGCGAGACCAACGCGCTCACCGCGCAGTATCGAAAACGCGGATACAGCCTCTCCGGCGAAATCGCCTACCTCAACCACCTGCTGACCTACGCGCTGGCCGGAAAAATGCCCAAGCTCGGCAACAAGGTCCTCCGCGAATGCGGCGCCGACCTCCGCTTCTACCCCGGAATGCCGGGATTTTTCGAGCGCGCGAAAACCTTCGTCGCCGCGCGCGACATCTACCGCCGGCACGACATCCGGCTGGAGCACTACATCGTGAGCACCGGCCTCGCCGAGATGATCCGCGGCAGCGCCATCGCCGGCCACGTGGACGGCATCTGGGGCTGCGAGTTCATCGAAAACCCGCTCCAGCCCGGCTTCATGGAGCAGGAGGAACTGGAGATTTCCGCCGACGCGGTCATCGCGCAAATCGGCCTGGTCATCGACAACACGACCAAGACGCGCGCCCTCTTCGAAATCAACAAGGGCACCAACAAGGACGCCGCCATCGACGTGAACGCCAACATCGCGCCGGGCGACCGGCGCATCCCCTTCCAGAACATGATCTACATCGCCGACGGCCCGAGCGACATCCCGAGTTTTTCCGTGGTGAAGAAAAACGGCGGCAAAGCCTACGGCGTTTACAATCCCGCGCGCGCCGACGAATTTGCGCAAAACGACCGCCTGCGCCAAGTGGGCCGCATCGACCACTACGGCCCCGCCGACTACACCGACGGCAGCAGCACCGCGCAATGGCTGCGGCTGCACATCCAGGCGATTTGCGACCGCATCGTGGCCGACCGCGAAGCCGCCGTCGCCCAGCGCGTCGCCCGCCCCCCGCGCCACCTCAACGAGGACGACGGCGCATCAGACGCCCCCGGCCCGCGCACCCCGCGACAGGAGACGTTTTTGGAATAATACCTTTGCGAATGGAAATCCCCC
>JAIRTK010000274.1 GCA_031254955.1 Opitutaceae bacterium | reverse complement strand
AACACCCGCCCCCCCACCGACCACGACCCGCGCACCGCGCAACCCGGCGCGAACGACCGCGAAACCCAAAACCTGCACGCCATACACCTGCGCGAGCAAAACGAACCGATCGAAGACCGCCAACCCATGCCGCTGCTCCTCGCCCTCTTTGCCGGCGTGCTGGGCATCGGCGCCGCCCTCTACTTCGCCAACAACCTCGGCAGCCTCGACCCCCTCGCCTACGACGAACGCTACACCCTCGAAATGGGCGACGCCGCCGCCCGCGGTGGCGGCGCGAAAGCCGCTGAAGACCCCATCGCCCAAGGCAAAAAACTCTTCGCCATCTGCGCCACCTGCCATCAGGCATCCGGCGCCGGCCTCCCCGGCGCCTACCCGCCGCTTGCCGGCTCCGAGTGGGCCAACGGCAGCGAAGAACGCGTCATCCGCATCCTCCTGCACGGACTGACCGGAGAATTGAAAGTCCACGGCCAGACCTACAACGGCAACATGCCCGCCTTCGGCCCCGGAGGCGGTTACAATTGGAACGACGACAAAATCGCCGCCGTGCTGACCTACGTCCGCCAAGAGTGGGGCAACGCCAGCGCCCCTATTTCCGCCGAACAAGTCACCACCATCCGCGCCAAAGGCGCAGCCGGCCGCACCAAACCCTGGACCCAACCCGAACTCGAAGCCATCCCCTAACCCGCGCTGGAGCGGGCGAGCCACGGCTGCGGTGCGAGATGGCGAGGCCGCATGCAGCAGGAGCCAAGCGACCGCCGCCACCGCTTTCGAGGGAGGCCAGGAGAAGATCGGAAAGGAAGGATAGGACGAAGCGAGCAAGGGAGTCATACCCTCTCCCAGTGAACATGCCCCTTTAGAAGCAGAGCCATGTAGGGGCTTCGCTTGCGAAGCCCGTTGCTGGTACACGGCCTTTGCCGGTGCACGCCCGTTGCTGGAGCATGCCCGTTGCTGGCGCACGGCCATTGCTAGTGCACGGTTATCAAACCAAGCGTCGCAAGCGACGCCCCTGCAAAAGAGTGATTTTCATTGGGAATGGGTATCAGCAGGGCAGAAGTGTCTGCGGAAGCAGAAGCAGGCAGCTGAGCATACAGCGGAGCAGGCGGCTGCGGCGGGCGGCTGCGGCAGGCGGCAGGCGGTAGCAGCAGGCGGCTGCGGGCTGCGAGCGGGCGGACGCTCCGTTTTATCGGAACACACTACACCCCGGAAAAGCGATATTTGCCGCGAACACCATCACGGCAGCCCAAGAAAATCCCCTGCCGGTTCGGAATTTTCCGCGCGGCTTTTCCGCCCCTTTCCCATTGCGCCGGTCAAATCCCGCCGCCTACGCTTGCGCGCAACCATGCCCGAAACACCCGCCTCTCCCGCCCACATCAACGCCGCCGCCAGCGCCACCTCCTCCAGCACCGGCATCACCACCGCCGCCGCCTCCATCTCCGGCATCACCACCGCCGCCTCCTCCGCCACCACCATCGCCGCCAACCCCAACGCCTTCGCCCCGCGCCACAATTCCGCTGAAACCGCCGACATCGCCGCGATGCTCGACGCCATCGACGCCCCGAGCCTCGACGCGCTCATCGACGCCACCGTGCCCGCCGACATCCGCCTGCCCCGCCCGCTCGACCTCCCCGCGCCCGCCACGGAACCCGAGGCGCTCGCCGAACTCCGCGCCATCGCCGCCCAAAACGCCCCCCACCGCTCCTTCATCGGCCAAGGCTACCACGGCACGCACACCCCCTCCGTCATCCGCCGCGCCATATTGGAAAACCCCGCCTGGTACACCGCCTACACCCCCTACCAATCCGAAATCTCCCAAGGCCGCCTTGAAGCGCTCCTCAACTTCCAGACCCTCATCACCGACCTCACCGCCCTCGACATCGCCAACGCCTCCCTCCTCGACGAAGCCACCGCCGCCGCCGAAGCCATGACCCTCTGCCGCCGCGCCGCCCCCCCCCCCGCCGCCGCACCCATCACCACCCCCAGCGCCACCCCCGCCCCCGCGCCCACCCGCGACACCTTTTTCGCCGCCGACACCTGCCACCCCCAAACCCTCGACCTCCTCCGCACCCGCGCCGCCCCGCTCGGCATAAAACTCATCACCGGCGACCCCGCCACCGCCACCCCCGACCCCACCTGGTGCGGCCTCCTCGTCCAATACCCCGACACCCACGGAAACATCCACGACCACGCCGCCCTCTTCGCCCGCGCGCACACCGCCGGCGCGCTCTGCGTCACCGCCGCCGACCCCCTCGCCCTCACGCTCCTCCGCCCCCCCGGCGAATTTGGCGCCGACATCGCCATCGGCACCACCCAACGCCTCGGCGTGCCCATGAGCTACGGCGGCCCGCACGCCGCCTACATGGCCGTGCGCGACCCCCTCAAACGCCAACTCCCCGGCAGACTCGTCGGCCTCTCCAAAGACGCCCGCGGACGCCCCGCCCTCCGCCTCGCGCTCGGCGCCCGCGAACAACACATCCGCCGCGACAAAGCCACCTCCAACATCTGCACCGCGCAAGTCCTCCTCGCCATCCTCGCCTCCATGTATGCCGTTTACCACGGCCCCGACGGACTCCGCGCCATCGCCACCCGCATCCACGCCCGCACCCGCCGCCTCGCCGCCGCCCTCGCCACCGCCGGCCTGAAAACCAACGCCGCCCCCACCTTCGACACCCTCCGCATCCAAGACGTGGAAGCCAAGACGATCCACGCCCGCGCCACCGCCAAAAAAATCAACCTCCGCGCCCTCGACCCCCGGACCCTCGCCCTCACCCTCGACGAAACCACCACCGAGACCGACCTCGCCGACCTCGTGGAAATCCTCACCGCCCAAAGAAAACCCGCCGCCCCGCCGCCTGCCGAACCCCGCGCCACCACGCCCATCCCCACGCTCCCCGCGCCGCACGCGCGCACCACGCCCTACCTCCGCCACCCCGTCTTCAACACCCACCACACCGAGCACGAAATGCTCCGCTACATCAAACGACTCGAAACGCGCGACCTCTCGCTCTGCCACTCGATGATACCGCTCGGCTCATGCACCATGAAACTCAACGCCGCCAGCGAAATGCTCCCCATCACCTGGCCCGGATTCACCGCCCCCCATCCCCTCGCCCCCGCCGCGCAAACCCAAGGCTACGCGCGCCTCATCGCCGACCTCAAACACTGGCTCGCCGAAATCACCGGCCTCGCCGCCATCTCCCTCCAACCCAACTCCGGCGCCAACGGCGAATACGCCGGCATCCTCGCCATCCGCCGCTACCACCACGCCCGAGGCGAACCGCGCCGCCGCATCTGCCTCATCCCCGCCAACGCGCACGGCACCAACCCCGCCACCGCCGCGATGGCCGGCCTCGCGATCATCCCCGTCGCCTGCGACCCCCGCGGCGACATCGACCTCGCCGACCTCCGCGCCAAAGCCGAAAAACACGCCCCCGAACTCGCCGCCCTCATGATCACCTACCCCTCGACCCACGGCGTCTATGAAACACCCATACGCGAAATCTGCGCCACCATCCACCGCCACGGCGGCCAAGTTTACATGGACGGCGCCAACATGAACGCCCAAGTCGGCCTCACCTCGCCCGGCCGCATCGGCGCCGACATCTGCCACCTCAACCTCCACAAAACCTTCGCGATTCCGCACGGCGGCGGCGGCCCCGGCGTCGGCCCCATCGCCGCCGCCGCCCATCTGGCCCCCTTCCTGCCCGCCCACATTGCCGCCACTGCCACCCCCACCGCCGCCCCCGCCACCGGAGCCGGCGCCACCGCTCTCACCACCCCCGCCGCCACTGACACCGCCCCCGCCGGAGCCGTTTCCGCCGCTCCACATGGCAGCGCCGGCATCCTCCCCATCACCTGGATGTATATCCGCATGATGGGCGCCGCCGGCCTCACCACGGCCACCCGCCTCGCCATCCTCCACGCCAACTACATCGCCGCCCGCCTCGCCCCCCACTACCCCGTCCTCTACAAAGGCGAAACCGGACGCGTCGCCCACGAATGCATCATCGACTGCCGTCCGCTCAAAAAACACGGCATCGAAGTCGATGACATCGCCAAACGCCTCCAAGACTACAACTACCACGCGCCCACCATGAGCTTCCCCGTTCCCGGCACGCTCATGATCGAACCCACCGAAAGCGAAACCCGCGCCGAACTCGACCGCTTCTGCGACGCCCTCATCTCCATCGCCGGCGAAATCGCTGAAATCGCCGACGGCCGCGCGGACAAAACCGACAACCTGCTCAAAAACGCCCCGCACACCGCTGACACGGTCTGCGCCGACACATGGACGCACCCCTACAACCGCGAACGCGCCGCCTACCCGACCGACTGGGTGCGCGCCCATAAATTCTGGCCCGCCGTCGCCCGCATCGACAACGTCCACGGCGACCGCAACCTGATCTGCACCCGCCCGCCCGCGATTTAACCACCCATGCCACGCGAAGCCGTGCGGATCGCGTCCCCCGCCCCCCTCCCTCCCCCCGCCCGCCCATAAGCTTGCGTGGCACGAACAACCGATCTGGCAGGTGCGGAGCCGGCGCAGACGCGCCCGCCGCCCATAAACTTGCATGACACGAACAACCCGCCGCCGGACGAGACGAGCGGTTGAACACCCCTAATACCCTTTGCGAATGAAAATCCCCCTTCAGGTAGGGCGAGGCGTCCCGCCGAGCCGCGAGCGGGTTCACACGGCTCGGCGGTACGCCTCGCCCTACCTTTAACGGCTTCCGTTGTGTGAGTTTCAG